>NZ_QKOB01000005.1 GCF_003226535.1 Meiothermus sp. Pnk-1
CCGGCTACTAGGCTCAGGTGGGCCAGGTCGTACACCTGCAGGTCTGGGACCTCTCGCATCCCAAAATCCTAAGGCCGGAGGGGAGGGGTGCGGAATATCGGCTTGAGGCTCAGGCCTACTCGGATATGCGGGCCCCGCCGCCCCCACCCGACGGAAGCGCTATGCCCTGGCCCCCTTCAGCTTGGGCAAGGGGGCCGAGCGGTTAGACCTCGAGCCAGACCTGCCCCCCCTCGAGCTTGGCCTTATAGGCTTTCACCGGGCGTGGGGCGGGCAGGGTGGCCTTGCCGGTGCGCAGGTTGAAGCGGGCTCCGTGTCGGGTGCACTTGATGTACTCCCCCTCTACCGGTCCGTCTGAGAGCGGGTTGCGGTCGTGGGTACAGATATCCGAGATGGCGAAGACCTCCTCTCCCGCCAAAAGCACCAGGATCGGGGTTTTTTCCCCAGCTACCTCGACTACCTTGCGCCCGTTTTCAAACTCCTCGATGCGAGCGATGGGAATCCAGGGCATAAGAGGGCTAGAGGCTAGACGCTGAACGCAGAACGCATACCGCCGGGGTGGGGCGTTGGGCGATCAAAGCCGCACCTTTTCCTCGATCACCCGCTCGATGTGCTCGCGTAGGGGCAGCAGCGGGATACGCGTCAGCACATCGTAGAGGTGGGCCTTCACCAGCACCTGCTGGGCGACAGGCTTGGGCACCCCCCGGCTCATCAGGTAGAAAAGCTGCATCTCGTCCACCGGCGCCGTGGTGCTGCCGTGGGTGCAGCGCACCTCGTTGGCGGCGATCTCCAGCTGGGGTATGGACTCCACCCGCGCCTCGCTCGAGAGCAGCAAGTTGCGGTTGGACTGGTAAGCGTCGGCCTTTTGCGCGGCTTCCTCGAGCTTGATGAGCCCCGAGTAGACGGTGTGGGCCTGGTCCTTTACCGCCCCCTTGTACAGCAGGTCGCTTTTGGTGTGGTGTTCGGCGTGGTGCTGGAGGGTGTAGTGGTCGAGGTGCTGCTCGCCGTGGGCAAAGTACAGGCCCAGCATCTCGCTGTCGGCCCCCGGCCCGGCCAGCTCGGACTGGGTCTCCGTGCGCGCCAGCGTGCCGCCGAAGGTGGCGGTGAGGTCATTGAGCCGAGCATCCCGCTCCAAAACCGCTCGGGTACGGTGGAAGTGGTAAAACCCCAGGGCCAAAGTCTGTACGTGGGCGTGCCGCAGCTGGGCCCCCTGCCCCAGGATCAGCTCGCTCACTGAGAGGTTGACCCCCAGGTCAACCGCGGTGGGAGAGACGTACTCCTCGATGTAGACGGCTTTGCTGTTGGCTTCCGCGACGATCAGGGTGCGCCCGATGGAAAGCTGGCCACCCCCCAGGTAGTGGAACACCCCGAGGGGGGTATCGAACTCCACCCCCTGCGGCACGAATAGAAAAGCCCCGTGGGTGAAGAGCGCGGCATTGTAGGCCGTTAGCTTTTCCTTCCAGCCCACGGCGCGGAATAGGGCCTGGCGGATTGGCCCCGCGTGGGTGTTCAGCGCCTCGGCGAGGGTGGTAAGCACCACCCCTTTGGCGCGCAGCTCCTCGGGCAGCTCCAGGTACACCAAGTCCGCGCCCACGAACACCGCAAATCCAGCCAGCTGGGACTGCTCGAGCCGGGCTTTGATCTCAGCAGGCAGGGCTTCCCGGCTGAGCTTTTGGCCGCTGGGGCGCTCGAGGGCGAGGGTCTCGAAGGGTACTTTGCTGATATCGGTGTAGCGCCACTCCTCGGTCTTGAGGGTGGGGTAGGGAAGCTTGGCGAAGGCCTCCCAGGCGGCCAGGCGGTTTTCCAGGAGCCACGGAGGTTCGTTGAGCTTTTGGGAGACCTCGAGCACGAGATCACGGGAGAGTTCGCTTACGCTCTGCATCATCCCACCGAGCCTTCCATCTCGAGTTCGATCAAACGGTTGAGTTCCACGGCGTACTCCAAAGGCAGCTCCTTGGCGATGGGCTCGATAAAGCCCCGCACGATCAGGGCCGCCGCCTCGTCTTCCTTGAGGCCCCGGCTTTGCAGGTAGAAGATCTGCTCGTCATTGAGCTTGGAGACCGTGGCCTCGTGGCCGACGTGGGCGGTGTCCTCCTCGATCTCGATGTAGGGGTAGGTGTCGGTGCGGGACTCGGGGTTGATGAGCAGGGCGTCGCATTCCACGTTTACCCGGGCATGCTTGGCCCCCTCGTAGACCTTGACCAGACCCCGGTAGCTGGCCCGCCCCTCGCCCTTGGAGATGCTCTTCGAGACGATGGTTCCGCTGGTGTGGGGGGCGGCCAGGATCAGCTTGCCGCCGGTGTCCTGGTGCTGGCCGGTGTTGGCGAAGGCGATGCTCATGATTTCCGAGCGGGCCCCTGGCTCCATGAGGTACGAGGAGGGGTATTTCATGGTGAGCTTGGAGCCCAGGTTGCCGTCCAGCCACTCGTGGTAGGCGTCCCCGTAGACCATCGCCCGCTGGGTAACCAGGTTGTACATGTTGTGCGACCAGTTCTGGATGGTGGTGTAGCGGCTCCGGGCCCCCTTGTTGACCACGATCTCAATCACCCCGCTGTGAAAGGAGTCGGTGGAGTAGGTGGGGGCGGTGCAACCTTCGATGTAGTGCATCTCCGCGCCCTCGTCCACGATGATGAGGGTGCGCTCAAACTGGCCCAGCTCGGCGGTGTTGACCCGGAAGTAAGCCTGGAGGGGCAACTCCACCTTCACCCCCTTGGGCACGTACACGAAGCTCCCGCCCGACCACACCGCCGAGTTGAGGGCGGCGAATTTGTTGTCCTCCGGCGGGATTACCGTGGCGAAGTACTCCCGGAAGAGGTCTTCGTAGTGCTTGAGCCCTTCTTCGATGCTGACGAAGATCACCCCCAGCCGGGCCAGCTCCTCCCGGACTTGGTGGTAGACCATCTCCGAGTCGTACTGCGCCCCCACCCCGGCCAACACCTTGCGCTCGGCCTCGGGGATGCCCAGCCGCTCATAGGTGCGCCGGATCTCCTCGGGCACCTCGTCCCAGCTCTTGGCGTCGCGGACCTCGGTGGGTTTGGCGTAAAAGTAGATCTCGTCGAAGTTGAGGCCCGAGAGGTCGCCCCCCCAGGTGGGCATGGGCTTGGACTCGAAGATCTCCAGCGCCTTCAGGCGGAAGTCGAGCATCCACTGGGGCTCGCCTTTGTGGTAGCTGATGGCCTCCACCACCCGCCGGCTCAGGCCCTTTTCGCTCTTGAAGACGGGCTTCACCTCGTCTATGAAGCCGTACTTGTATTCGCTGCCTATGGTGGCTACATCGAAGTTATCGGACATTTGGGTTCCTCCGGTTAGCGCCAGGAGGCAAGCGCAGCGGGGCGGCCCTTAGCTTTCCCGGTACGCCTCCTGGCTTCATAGTCCTTGCCGTCTCTCCGTGCGGGTCAGCCCCCGGCGACGGCGAGTTCTTTGACCCAGTCGTAGCCCTTGGCCTCGAGCTCCAGGGCCAGCTCTTTGTCGCCCGACATCACGATCTTGCCATCCATCATCACGTGGACCCGGTCAGGGACGATATAGTTCAAAAGACGCTGGTAGTGGGTGATGACCAGCGCGCCGAACTCGGGACCCCGCATGGCGTTTACCCCCTTGGCCACGACCTTGAGGGCGTCGATGTCGAGGCCGGAGTCGGTCTCGTCGAGGATGGCGTAGGTGGGCTCGAGGACCATCAGTTGCAGGATCTCGGCGCGCTTTTTCTCCCCGCCCGAGAAGCCTTCGTTGAGGTAGCGGGTGAGGTAGTCCTCGCTCCACTCGAGGGTCTGGATGGCTTTGGTCACCTTGGCGTAGAACTCGCTCACGCTCACGTCCTCGCCGCGCTTGGCGTTGAGGCAGAGCCTGAGGAAGTTGGCGATGGTCACCCCCGGCACTTCCACCGGGTACTGGAAGGCCAGGAAAAGCCCCAGCTTGGCCCGCTCGTCGGGTTCCAGCTCGAGGATGTTCTGCCCGTCTACCAACACCTCGCCCTTATCCACGCTGTACTCGGGATCCCCGGCGATCACTTTGCCCAAGGTGGACTTGCCGGTACCGTTGGGCCCCATCAGGGCGTGGACCTCTCCTCTGGGCACCACCAGGTTCACGCCCTTCAAGATCGGCTGGCCTTCGATAGATACCCATAAATCTCTGATCTCGAGCTGATTCGCCATTCGTACCCTCCGAAATATTGCCACCGTGAATGGGTAGCTTATTGCAACCCATTACCAGTAAGAGTATAGCCGGAAATCCCATAAAGTCTAGTAATTTAGTCGGGATTTTCCTCGTCTCTAGGGGTGCGAAGAGGTCGTCAGCCAGAGGGCCAGGGCATCCGCAGGGGTCAGCGGGGCCAGGGTGCCGATCCAGGCCTGGAGGGCTTCGACCGGCCACAGCGCCCCCAGCACCCGCCCAACCTGGGCGCGGAAAGGTTCCGGGAGCGAGCAGGCCTCCAGGGTGCGCCGTCGGGCGGCCTCCTCCTGGCCCAGCCCCAGCAGGGCTTGGGCCTCGAGGGCGATCCTCCAGGCCAGGAGGCCGGGGTCGGGCAGGGGAGGGGTGGGGTCCATCTGGAGTAGCTGCGCCAGCACCTCACCCCACCGCCCGGACCGGCCGAGGGCCTCAGCGTAGGAGAGGCGGGCCTGGGTGCGGTGGTAAGGGTCGCTGAGCCCCAGGAAGGGCCGCAGCAGGCCTTGCGCCTCCTCGGCGGGCCTGAGCAGGGCCAGCATCTGCGCGGTGTCGAGCCGGAGGGCGGTATAGCGGTCGCTGCTGGGGGTCTCCTCGCATAGCTCGGCCCAGAGGGTTTCCAACAGCCCGAGCGCCTGGGGGGCCTTTCCCCCGCCGCGGAACGGGGGCCGGTAGGGATGATTGGTCTCGGCGACCCAGTAGGCGGTGGCCAGCCGCAGCCGGGTGCGCAGGTGGCGGTAGCGGGCCTCGCTGGGACGCTCGGCGGTGGTGCGCAGGTAGCGCTCGGCCAGGGCGGCCAGTTGTAGGGCCTCCCAGGGATGCCCCCGGGCCGATTCCAGGATGCTGGCCTCGCTCTGGGCGCGGGTGCGGGTGAAGGGATCGGGGGCTTCCTGGATGGCCTGGTACAAGAGCCGCGCGGCCTCCTCGTACTGCCCCAAGCGGCGGTGGGCGGTGCCCAGCCGGGCCCGCACCCGGGCGATCTCCTCGCGAGGCGCGTGGTGGCTCTCCAGGTTTTCCAACGCTTCCCGGATGTAGCGGGCGGCCTCTTCGGCGCGCCCGATCCGCATCAGCAAATCGCCCATCTGGTAGCGGGCCCGGCCCACCAGAAGCGGTTCGTGGCCTACCTGGGAGAGGGCCTCGAGCGCCTCCTCGAAGCGCCCGGCGTCCTTGGCCACCAGGCCCTGCCACAGCCGTACCCGGTCCGACAGAAAGGGCGGCGTGGGCAGCGCCAAGGCTCGCCGCACATACCCTTCGGCCCGGGCATAGTCGCCGCGCCAGCGCTCGAGGGCCGCCCGCACCAAGAGCCCCTCGGCCTCCACCTCTCCTTGTAGCTCATGCTCGGGCGGGGCCTCCTCCAGGGCCCGGGCGTAGTCTCCTGCGTCGATCTGGGCCTCGGCGGACTTTACCTTGGCCCATACCCGCAGCTCGGGGTCCGGCGACTGGGTCAGCAGCGCCAGGGCTTCCAGGGCTTCCGGGTGGGCGTACTGCCCCAGCACCGCCCGGTAGCGCACCAGGATGGTCGCCAGCCGCTCGCGCAGCGAAGGGCCGCCAGGCCCCCGGCGTTGCCGGTCGGCGGCTCGGTTCCACCCTGCCGACTCAGCCCATAGCCCAGGCAGCAGCGAAAGCCGCGAGGGGTCCTGGGCCAGGAGCGCGAGCAAAAATTCCAGCTCGTTCGCCCCCCGCGCATGGTACAGCTGGCGGAAAAGGTTGCCCCCGGAAAAGTACCTCAGCGCCAGCCGGTGTAGCCTTTGCGCTTCTTTCTCCGGGATGTGGGTGGGGAGTAGCTTGCGCAGCGTGGGCCGTACCTGCCCTTCGCCCACGGGCTGAAAAAGGGCCCGCTCGGCCTGGGAGAGCTGTTCGAGCCGCCGCCCCAGCGCTTGTTCCAACAGGGGGATGGGCACCGCAGGGTCGGCTTCTGGCGAGAGCACCGCCAGGGCTTGCAAGATCGGCCTCAGCTTGGGATCTTGGCTCAGGTCGGCGGACCGGGAGGGGCTCTGCGGGCGGGTGTGGGCCGCCGCCATCGCGATCTCCAGCAGCACCAGCCGCTGTAGCTCTCCAAAGTTGCGCCCCGCCTGGTTCACCAGGGCGTCTACCCGCTCGGCGGGCAGGTCGGGGAGCTGGTCTTTTACGAAGCGCCGGGACTCCTCGCGGGTGGGGGGGGAGAGCATCTGGTAGGGAAGGGTGGGTGGCGGCTCGGTCAGGGCCGCCAGGTAGGGCACCGAGAGCGCCCTCAGCAAAGGCTCGAGCCAGACCGAGAGGTTCACCCGTTCCCCCTCGAGGTTGCGCAGGGGTAGCCCGGAAAGCTGTCCGTCGGCCTCGGCCCGCAGCAGCAGGGGCAGGCCCTGCCGGTTGAGGGCCTCCGCCAGGGCCTGGCGCAATTCGCCTTGCAGGGCGGCTTTGAGGGCATAGGGCTGGGTGGGGGAGAGCTGCGCCAGCAGGGCCTCGAGCTTGTCTTGCACCCCTAGCCGCTCCGAGAGCGGGTATAGCTGTTGCGCCAGCTCGCCGCCCAGGTTGACCATCAGGCTCTTGGGCACGGCTTTCTGTACCGCCGAGAGCAGCACCCCTTTGCCGGTGGCCGCCCCGCCCACGACCACCATCTGGGGGCAGTGGCCCTGGTGTAGGGCCTTGGTGAAAAGCCGCAGGATGCGGCGCTTATCCCGCCCCAGCGACCGCCGCGCCGACTCCACCCCCAGCTCGAGGGGCGGGGTGGGGGGCTCGAGCCCGGCCTCCTGGTATAGCTCCGCGATCACCTCGAAAAGCCGCAGCTTTTCCTCGGGGGCCCCCAGGTCTTTGTACAGGATGTTCCGCACCGTTCCGGCCTTACCCCCGCGCTCCGCGACGGCCGCCTCGAGCCAGCGCAAGGACCCCCTTTTCCCCCGATGATCCCGGCCAGACAGATACGGGCGCAGGGCCTCGAGGTGCAAAAGCCAGTGTGTAGCGGGTTGGGTCATGATGGGTACACTTATATACAAATTACCAGACGCAAGCGACCGCTTGCGTCTGGTGCAGGGGGCTCGAATTCAATGAAACTGCGCTTCCTCGGTGGAGCCCACCAGGGCCGCGGTGGAGGCCTGGCCGGCGGTGATGGCCAAGAGCACCTCGTCGAAGTAGCCTGCCCCCACCTCGCGCTGGTGCTTGACCGCGGTGAAGCCATCCTTCTCGGCGGCGAACTCCAGTTGCTGCAACTCCACGAAGGCGCTCATGCCGCGCTCTTTGTAGTCCTTGGCCAGCTCGAAGGTGCGGTAGTTGAGGCTGTGCCAGCCGGCCAGGGTGATGAACTGGAACTTGTAGCCCATCGCCCCCAGCTCCCTTTGGAAGCGGGCGATGGTCGCGTCGTCGAGGTTTTTCTTCCAGTTGAAGCTGGGCGAGCAGTTGTAGGCCAGCATCTTGCCGGGGAACTCCCGGTGCACGGCCTCAGCGAACTTGCGGGCCACCTCCAGGTCGGGGGTGGAGGTCTCCATCCACAACAGGTCGGCGTAGGGGGCGTAGGCCAAAGCCCGGGTGATGCAGGGCTCGAGGCCATTGCGCACCCGGTAGAAGCCCTCCGGGGTGCGCTCGCCGGTCACGAAGGGCCGGTCGCGCTCGTCCACGTCAGAGGTGAGCAGGGTAGCCGCCTCGGCGTCGGTGCGGGCGATGATCAGGGTGGGCACGCCCAGCACGTCGGCGGCCAGGCGGGCGGCCTGGAGGGTGCGGATGTGCTGGGAGGTGGGGATGAGCACCTTGCCGCCCAGGTGGCCGCACTTCTTCTCGCTGGAAAGCTGGTCCTCCCAGTGCACCCCGGCGGCCCCCGCCTCGATCATGCTCTTCATCAGCTCGAAGGCGTTCAAGGGACCGCCGAACCCGGCCTCGGCGTCGGCCACGATGGGGGCGTACCAGTAGCGCCCGCCCTTGCCCTCGCTCCGCTCGATCTGGTCGGCCCGCATCAGGGCGTTATTGATGCGCCGCACCACCTGCGGCACCGAGTTGGCGGGGTAGAGCGACTGGTCGGGATAGGTCTGCGCGGCCAGGTTGGCGTCGGCCGCCACCTGCCAGCCCGAGAGGTAGATGGCCTCGAGGCCGGCCTTGACCATCTGCACCGCCTGGGCCCCGGTGTAGGCCCCGAAGGTGTTGACGTAGGGCCGCTCGTGCAACAGCTCCCACAGCCGCTCGGCCCCCCGCCGGGCCAGGGTATGCTCGACCTGGAGGCTAGGCCGCAGCCGCACCACGTCCTCGGCGGTGTAGTCGCGCTTGATCCCTTGCCAGCGGGGATCGCTCTGCCACTCCTTGCGCAGCTTCTCAGCTTCCAGCTTCATCTCTGGGGTCAGGTTCATGGCTTCCTCCTGATACCCCTCCAGTCTGGAGGAATGGGCTGCGCCCAGCTCGGTGTAGCCTCGAGTTCAAGACACCCTCTGTATGGTGTACCGACTTCTTTTTTACACCAAAAGTCAATTACACCGTTTCACGGGCGCCGAGGAATTGTTCCAGCGCCCGCCCGGCCTGCTGCACGTGGGCGCGCATGGCGGCCTCGGCGGCCTCGGCGTCGCGGCGGCCGACGGCCTCGAGGATGGCCTCGTGCTCGGCCAGGGAGAGCGGCAGGCGTCCGGGGATCACCGCCGAGGAGTTGATGAGCAGGCGGATCTGGCCGTCGATGGTCTCGGCCACGGCCAGCAATCGCTTGTTGCCCGCCGCTTCCCAGAGGGTGCGGTGGAAGGTCAGGTCGAGGTCGCCATAGCTCTCGATATCGCCCTGCTCGGCGGCCTTGCGCTGGCGCTGGAGGACTTTTTCTAGCTTCCTGGGCAGGACTTTGCCGTTGTTCTCCACCGCCAGGCGGGCGGCCAAACCCTCTAGCACCTCGCGCAGCCGGTAGATCTCTTGCACGTCCTCCAGGGTGGGTTCCAGCACGAAATAGCCCCGGTGGGGCACCGCGACCACCAACCCCTCGCGCTCGAGGGCGGCTAGGGCCTCCTTGATGGGGGTGGGGGAGAGCCCCAGCTCCTCCGCCAGCACCCGCACCACCAGCTTGCGGCCCGGAGGGAGCTTACGGCCCAGGATGGCCTGGCGCAGGGCTTTGTAGGCTTCGCGGTTGAGGGTGGTGCGGCTCAGCATCTCTATTGCAGTGTAGCACGATTGACGACAAAAGATTTTAGATATAAAATCCGCTGCGTATACCAAGGAGGCCGACGTGGCGCACAGAGCTCTGGCGCATAAAAGCACCGACGACGTGGCGGTAGCGGTGAGCGAGCTGAAACCGGGAGAGACCCTCACCATCGAGGCGCTGGACGGGGGTAAACCCCACCAGGTGAAGGTGCTCGAGGCCATCCCCCTGGGCCACAAGATCGCCCTGCGCGACCTGCCCGAGGGGCACGTGGTCATCGAGTACGGCGAGAAGATCGGACGCATGACGCGGGCCGTGAAGAAGGGGGGCTACGTGCACACCCACAACCTCCGCACGCTGCGCTGGGATTACGGGAAAACGCCAGACGCGAAGGGCAAGGCATCCTCTCAGAAGAAGGGGGGTAGGTGATGGCCAAAGCCGCTACCGCCATGTCGCTTAGCGGCTACCGCAGGGCCAACGGCGCGGTGGGGGTGCGCAACCACGTGGTGGTGCTGCCGGTGGACGACCTCTCCAACGCCGCCGCCCTGGGGGTGGCCCGGCTGATCAACGGAACCGTGGCCCTGCCGCACCCCTATGGGCGCTTACAGTTCGGCGAGGACCTCGAGCTCACCTTCCGCACCCTTTCGGGGCACGGGGCCAACCCCAACGTCTACGGCGCGGTGGTCATCGGCATCGAGCCCAAGTGGACCGAGCGGGTGGCCGAGGACATCGCCCGCACCGGCAAGCCGGTGGAGGTATTCTCCATCGAGCGCCACGGCGACCTCAACACCATCAACCTGGCGGCTCGAGCGGCCTACCGGCTGGTGCAGGAGGCCTCCGAGGTCCGGCGTGAACCCATCCGCCCCTCGGAGCTGGTGACCTCGATCAAGTGCGGGGAGAGCGACCCCACGCTGGGCCTGGCGGGCAATCCCGCGCTGGGCCGGGTGGTGGACCGGCTGGTGGACTTAGGGGCCAGCGTGATCTTCGGGGAGACCTCCGAGCTCACCGGCGGCGAGCACCTCATCGCCGAGCGCTGCGCCACCCCCGCCCTCAGGAAGAAGTTCCAGCAGATCTACGACGCCTACATCCGGATGATCGAGGACCAAGGCGTGGACCTCTTGGGCTCGCAGCCCACCGAGGGCAACATCCGCGGCGGGCTTTCCACCATCGAGGAGAAGGCGCTGGGCAACATCCAGAAGACCGGCTCCCGCCCGGTGAGCAGGGTCATCGGCTACGCCGAGTCGGTGAGGCCGGGAGAGGGCCTGGTGTTCATGAACTCCTCCTCGGCGGGGGCCGAGCACGTGACGCTGTGCGCGGCGGCGGGGAGCGTGCTGCACTTCTTCACCACGGGCCAGGGCAACGTGGTGGGCCACCCCCTGATCCCGGTGATCAAGATCTCGCCCAACCCCGTCACCTGCTCGACCATGAGCGAGCACATCGACGTGCCCCTACCCGACCTGCTGGTGGGCGAGATCGGCCTGGACCAGGCTGCCGAGCGCATCTTCGGGGTCTTCGAGCGCACCGTGAACGGCCGCCTGACCGCGGCCGAGCTGCTGCGCCACGAGGAGTTCGTCCTCACCAAGCTGTACCCGAGCGCATGATCCTCGTCTGCGAGTTCATTACTCCAAGCGGCCTCGAGCGCCTCAGGCAGAGCGGCCTCGAGGTCCAGTACGACCCCGACCTCTGGAAAGAGCGCGACGCGCTCAAGGCCCGGTTGGCCGAGGCAACGGCCCTCATCGTGCGCAACCAGACCCAGGTCGATGCCGAGTTGCTCTCGGCGGGGCCGAAGCTCCGGGTCGTGGGGCGGCTGGGGGTGGGGCTGGACAACATCAACCAGGCGGACTTGGCGGCCCGGGGAGTGAAGCTCTACTTCGCCCGCGGGATCAACGCGGTGGGGGTGGCCGAGTACGTGATGGCCGCCATGCTGCACCTGGCCCGGAACCTGGCCGGGGCGGCGGCGCATGTGGCCGGGGGCGGCTGGAACCGCAGCGCCTTCGGGGGCTTCGAGCTCTCGGGTAAGACGCTGGGCCTGATCGGGCTGGGCGAGGTGGGTTTGCGGGTGGCGCGGCGGGCTGGGGCCTTCGGCATGAAGGTCGTGGCCGCCGACCCCCAGCGCCTGCCCTGGGAGAGCGCGGTGGAGGAGCTGGGGATCACCCTCACCTCCCTCGAGGAGGTCTTGCGGCAGGCCCAGTTCCTCTCGCTGCATGCGCCGCTGACCCCCGAGACCCGCCACCTCATCCGCGCCGAGACCCTGGCCCTTTTGCCCAAGGGGGCTTACCTCATCAACACCGCCAGGGGTGAGCTGGTGCATAACGAAGACCTGGCCGCGGCGCTGCGCTCGGGGAGGCTGGCGGGGGCGGTGCTGGACGTGGTGGACGAGGAACCCCTCCCCGAGCACCACGTGCTGCGGGGGGTGGATAACCTGTGGATCACCCCCCACGTGGCCGGGCTCACCGCCGAGGCCCAAGAGCAGGTCGGGGTACGGGTCGCCGAGGGGGTACTGAGGGCGCTGGGGGTAGCATGAAGATCGCCTACGCCCAGCTTCTGCAAACCGTGCAGGCCCACTTCGCCGGCCTGGGGCTCAGCGCCGAGCACGCGGGGGCCATGGCCGAAGTGTTGCTCGAGGCCGAACTCGAGGGCAACGCCGGGCACGGCCTCTCCCGCCTCCCGCAGTACACCCAGCAGCTCAGGGCCGGGGGGCTCAACGCCCGGCCCGCGATGCGGCTCGAGCGCCCCCGCCCCGCGGTCGCGCTGCTCCACGCCGATGGCGCCCCGGGTCCGGTAGCCGGGCTCTTCGCGGTGCGGGCGCTGGCCGAGCTGGCCAAGGAACAGGGGAGTGCGACCGTGGCGGTGCGGAATGCGGGGCACGCGGGGGTTTTGTCGGCCTACGTGGGGAGGCTGGCCCAGGCCGGCCTGGTCGGCCTGGCTTTCGCCAACACCCCGCCCGCCCTCCATCCGGGGCCGGTGCTGGGCACCAACCCCATCGCCCTGGGCGCCCCCGCCGAGCCCGAGCCGGTGGTGGTGGACACCTCGGTCGCGGTGGTGGCCCGGGGCAAGGTCATGGCCGCGGCCAGGCGGGGTGAGCCCATCCCGGAGGGCTGGGCGGTGGACAAGGAGGGTCGGCCCACCACCGACGCCAAAGCCGCGCTCGAGGGCTCCTTGCTGCCCATCGGTGGCGGCAAGGGCTTGGCCCTGGCGGTGCTGGTGGAGGTGCTGGCCGGGGCGCTGGCGGGGGCGGTGCTCTCCCCCGAGCTGCCCCTGCCCTGGGGGCCGCCGGAGCAGGCGGCCAAGCCGGGGCTGTTGCTGGTGGCCTTCGACCCGGCGGCTTTTGACGAGGGGTACCGCGAGCGGGTAGCCCGGATGGTGGGGGCGCTCGAGGCTGCCGGGGGGCGCATCCCCGGGGCCCGGCGGGCGGCGCTGCGGGAGAAGGCCCGGCGGGAGGGGCTCGAGCTCAGCGAGACCCTGCAGGCGGAACTGGCTAAACTTGGCCTAAAAGTACAAGGAGGAGCGGCATGAAAAAGCTGTTTTGGCTCGCGTTGGCGGTACTGGTGGCTTCCTTTGCCCTGGCCCAGCAGGGCACGCGGCTGCGCGTGTTCATCGGGGGGCAGCAGCGCCCCGACGTGATGCGCAAGATTCTGGACATCTACCAGCAGCGCAACCCCGGCGTGCGGGTAGAGCTCGAGGTCGGCGGGGCCACCTCCGACCAGCAGCAGCAGTACCTCACCACCGTGCTGGCCTCGCGCGACCCCTCGATCGACGTGATCCTCATCGACGTCATCCGGCCGGCCCAGTACGCCGCGGCCAAGTGGTCGGACACCCTCGACAAGTACTTGCCCGGCGTGACCCGCGAGAACCTGCTAAAGCAGTACCTCCCGGCCTACGCCAAGGCCAATGTGGTAAACGGCCAGCTCATCGCCCTGCCCAGCTTTGCCGACGCGCAGTTCCTCTACTACCGCAAGGACCTGCTCGAGAAGTACGGCTTCAAGCCCCCCACCACCTGGGACGAGGCCATCAAGCAGGCCCAGACCATCCTGGCTGGAGAGAAGAACCCCAACCTCAACGGCATCGGCTTCATGGGCAACATCTCCGAGGGCACGGTGTGCAGCTTCCTACTGCCCATCTGGGCCGCCGGGGGCGACGTGACCGACGCCAACAACCGCCTCATCCTGACCGAGGCCCAGGCCAGAGACGCCCTGCAGTTCTGGCTCGACCTCATGGACAAGTACAAGGTCTCCCCGCCCAACATGGCCGAGAAAGCCCAGGACACCATCCGCCAGGAGATGCAGGCCGGGCGCTGGATCTTCGGCACCCTCTTCGCCTACGCCTGGAATAGGTTCCAAAACGACGCCGACAGCCAGGTCAAGGGCAAGATCGGGGTGGTGCCGCTGCCCAAGTTCGAGGGCGGGCGCTCGGCGAGCTGCTTGGGTGGCTGGCAGTGGACCATCTCCGACTTCTCCAAGAACAAAGCCCAGGCCTACAAGCTGGTGCGCTTCCTCAGCAGCCCCGAGGTCTCCAAGATCCTGGCCATCGAGGCCTCCAACCTCCCGGTCTTCCCCGCCCTCTACAAAGACCCCGACGTGCTCAAGGCCAACCCCTGGTTCGCCGACGCCCTGCCGGTGGTGCAGGCCGCCCGCGCGCGCCCGGTCCATCCCCGCTATACCGAGATTGCCGACGTGATGCGCAAGGCCCTCAACGCGGTGCTGGCCCGCACCAAGACCCCGGAGGCCGCGGCCAAAGAGGTCATCGACGGCTTGCGCGCGATCTACAGGTGATGTCATACGTCATACTTCGTATGTCCTTATGGTGCCGTTTAGCGTACGACGTATGACGTACGACGTACGACGGAAGCCATGATGATCCGACCCCAACCCCGCCACCGCAGGAGTTTCGGCGACCTCAGCGAGCGCGCCCTGGCCTTCTGGCTGCTGCTTCCGGCGGGGCTGCTGCTGGGCCTCATCGCCCTGTACCCGGTGCTCCGGCTCGTCTACACCAGCTTTTTTCACTATCAGCTCACCTTGGGGCCCGAGGCCAGCTTCAGCGGGCTGGAGAACTACACCGCTGCGCTGCGCGACGCCCGCTTCTGGAACGCGCTGAAAAACACCGCGCTCATCGTGCTGATCACCGTTCCAGGGGCGCTGGTGGTGGGGCTCGGGCTGGCTTTGCTGGCTAATTTGCCCTTCCGGGTGAAGTGGCCGGTGCGCCTGGGATTGCTGTTGCCCTGGGCCCTGCCGCTGGTCTTCGTGGGCCTGATCTTCCAGTGGTTCTTCGACAGCCAGTACGGGGTGGTCAACGACCTCATCGTGCGGCTGGGCGGCGAGCGGCAGTTCTGGCTGTTCAAGCCCGACCTGGCCTTCTGGGCCATCTGCTTCACCATCATCTGGAAGACCAGCTCCTTCGTGGCGCTGCTCCTGCTGGCGGGTTTGCAGACCATCCCCAAGGAACTCTACGAGGCCGCCGAGGTGGACGGAGCCGGCCCCTTCCAGCGCTTCTGGCGCGTGACCCTGCCGCTTTTGACCCCGGCCATTCTGGTGGCCATGATCTTCCGCACCATCACCGCCTTCCAGACCTTCGACATCCCCTACGCCATGACCAAAGGTGGCCCCGGCAACGCCACCGAGACGCTGGCGATGTACGTGCGGGTGACCAGCATCGAAAACCTCAACTTCGGCTACGGCTCGGCCCTGGCGGTGCTGCTGTTTTTGATCAGCATGGCCATCACCGTGCTCTACCTGCGCTACGTGAGGGGGGCGGATGAGTAGGGGTCGTACGCAAGAGGCCAAAGGCAAAACGCCGAATGCCGAACGCCCTCAAAATATCGGCGTTTTGCCTCAGGCCGGATCGGGGGCCGCATGAACCCCTTCAAGAACCCGCGCCTGTGGCTGTGGATCGCCGCGGCCCTCGTGGTGGTCAACGGCTTCTTCCCGGCGGTATGGATCTTCTTCACCTCGCTGAAGCTCGAGGGCGAACTCACGCGCATCCCCATCACCTACTGGCCGCAAAACCCCACCTTCCAGAACTACCTCCAGGCCTTTCGCGAGCAGCCCCTGGGCCGCTACTTCCTCAACAGCGTGATCGTGGCGGTGGGTTCGACCCTGCTGTGTGTGGGGGTGGCGAGCTTGGCGGCCTACGCGCTGGCCCGGCTGCACGTGCCGAGGCGCAACCTGATCCTCTCGCTTTTGGTGGGGGTCTCGATGTTCCCGGTGGCCTCGCTGATGGTGCCGCTGTACCAGACCTTCACCGAGCTGGGCCTGCGCAACAACTACCTGGCCCTGATCCTGCCCCACGCCGCGCTTTCGCTGCCGGTGGCCACCCTCACGCTGGTGAGCTTCTTCGCCGGGATCCCGCGCGACCTCGAGGCGGCGGCGATGGTGGACGGCAGCACCCGCCTGGGCGCTTTGTGGCGCATCGTGGTCCCGCTCTCGGCGCCGGGGGTCTTCACCGCGGCCATCCTGGCCTTCGTCAACAGTTGGGACGAGTTTTTGCTGGCCTCCACGCTGCTACCGGCCAAGGCCATGCGCACGCTGCCGGTGGGCATCCAGCTCTACCAGGGCGAATACGTCTTCCCCTGGCCGCTGATCTCGGCGGCGCTGGTGGTGGCCTTGGTGCCGGTGGCGCTGGTCATCGCCCTCTTCCAGGAGCGGGTGGTGGGCGGCCTGACGCAAGGGGGGGTCAAGGGGTGAGGCAAGACGCAAAACGCAAGACGCGAGACGCAGGTCGTACGTCGTACGCAAGAAGGGGTGTGGCTCTGGACCCCTGAGGGGTTGTCCTGGGCGTTTGGCGTGTAGCGTTTGGCAATCTTATGTTACGCATTGGACTGGTTCCCATCGTGCGGCCCCTGTTCCGGGGGGCCCGGTTTGGCCTCGAGCGCGCCTCGGCTCAAGCCCTCCAGCGCCTGGGCGCCGAGCTGGGCTTTGCGCTGGCCTACGTATCTGACCCCGTGGCCGAGGCTACCCAGGCCGCCGCGGCGGCGCGGGCGGCTCAGGCGGCTGGGCTGGACTTGCTGCTCGTCGAGCACGTGACCTTCGCCACCGGGGACGTGCTCTTGCCCCTCCTGGAACTCCCTATGCCGGTGGGCCTGTGGGCGCTGCCGGAGGTGTGGGATACGGGTCCGCTGCCACAGAACGCGGTCTGCGGGCTGAACCTGGGGGTTTCGCTGCTGGAAAAACCGGCCAAGTGGTTCTACGGTGCGCCCGAGGACGGGTGGTTCCGCGAGCGCCTGGGTCTGACCCTCGCCGCCCTGCGGGGGGCCAAAGCCCTGCGCGAGAGCCGGGTGCTGTGGCTGGGCGGCCCCGCGCCGGGGTTCTTCGCCTTCGACGCGCTGCCCGAGGTGGGGATGCGGGTGGAGCGGGCGGGCCTCGAGGTGCTGTGGGAAGCCCTCGACGGCGTGCGGGATTCCGACGTAGACGAGCTGGCCGCCACCTTCGACGAGCTGGCCGAGTACCCGCCGGAGCAACTGCGCCAGACCTTCCGGCTCGAGCTGGCCCTGGCCCAGGTGGCGCGGGGCTACGACGGGGTGGCCATCCGCGAGTGGCCCGAGATCCCCGATAGGCTCGGGGTGATGGCCTACTCGGCCATGGCCCGCCTGGCCGATAGGGGCCACACCTTCGCCCCCGAAGGCGACGTGCTGGGGCTGGCCGGGCAGCTGGCGCTGCAGGCCGTCTCGGGGCAACCGGCCATCCTGCTCGACATCTCGCACTTCGGGGCCAAGGGCCTGATGCTCTGGCACGGCGGCGAGGCCCCCAAAGCCTGGGCGGGCGGCCCTACCCGGCTCATCCCCCACTTCAACCGGGGCCTGCCCGCGGTGCGCGACATGCCGCTCAAGGCGGGGCCCATCAGCGGCCTGCGGCTCTTGCCGGGTCGGCGGGCGGTGGTGCACGGGGGCCATTTGAGCGGCGAGAAAGGCTACGACGGGGACTCGAGCTGGCTGGTGGCGGCGAGCTGGGCTGGAGCGCCCCAGGGGCCGCGCGAGTTCCTCGCGAGCTGGCTCAACCACCGCCTCCCCCACCACCTGGCGGTGGGCCTGGGCGAGCACCAGGCGGCTTTGCTGGAGATGTGTGCCTGGCTGGGCTTGGAGGTACTCCCGGCCCAGCCGGAGGAGAATGGGCTGGTATGGCGCGGGTGATCACCCTGGGCTGGGCCTGCCTGGACCAGCGTTTCTACCTCGAGCATTTCCCGCCCACCCACAGCCGCACCCCGGTGCGGGGCTTCCGCCAGGCCATCGGCGGGCCGGCGGCGGTGGCGGCCCAGGCCGTCGCCCGGCTGGGGGGAGAGGCACTGCTCCTCTCCCGGCGCGGCCCGGACGCGGTGGGGGAGAGCCTCGAGGCCGCCCTGCGCGCCGAGGGGGTGCGAAGCCGCTTCACCCTGGGCCGCGAAACCCCCGTCAGCGCGGTGCTGGTAGCCCCGGACGGCGAGCGCTACATCTTCCCCTACCGCCCCGAACTGCCTGCCGAGCCGGACTGGAGGCCGGAGGAGGTGCTGGAGGGCGTGGGGGCCGTACTGATCGACCACCGCTGGATCCGGGCCGGGCTGGCCCTGGCCGAGGCGGCCCGCGCGCGGGGCCTCCCGGTGGTGCTCGACCTCGATCACGACCGCCCCGAGGCCTGGGAGCTGGTGCCCCTGGCGAGCCACGTGGTGGCCTCGGAGGAGCTGGCCCGGCAGATGGGCGGGGTAGAGGCCCTGCTGGAGCGCATTCCAGGCTGGGCCGCCGTGACCCTGGGGGCCGAGGGCGTACGCCACCGTGGGGGCCACCTCCCCGCCTTCAAGGTAGCCGTCAGGGACTCGACGGGTGCGGGGGATGTCTACCACGGCGCCTTTGCCCTGGGCCTGGCCGAGGGGATGGGCGAAGAGGGGGCCTTGCGCTTCGCCGCCGCGGTCGCCGCCCTGCACGTGCAAAACGGGGAACCCCCCAGGAGGCCTGAGGTCGAGGCGTTGTTGTCATCAAGAAGAGGTGAACCATGAAGACCACCCCTGCTAAAGCCCGCGCTTACGCCCGCATCGGCGACGCCCAGATGCGCTTCGGCACCCTGGCCATCGACCAGCGCCCCCCGCTCTTCAACCTGGTGGCCAAGGCGCTCGACAAAGACCCAGAAGCCGTGGGGGCCGAGGTCGCCGCGCTCAAGGGCCTGCTGGCCGAGACCCTGGCCAAGAGCGTCACCGGCATCCTGATCGACCCCCACTACGCCTTCCCCGCCGCCATGCCCCTCATCCCCCGCGAGACCGGGTTGATGCTGACCCTCGAGCACCACCGCTTCCAGACCGTGGAGGGCGGCTGGCGCAAGAGCGCGGTGATTCCGGGCTGGAGCGTGGAGCGGGCGGTGCAGATGGGCGCCGATGGCCTGAAGCTTTTGGCCTGGCATCGCCCCGACGCTCCCGCCGAAGTCACCGAGCACCAGCTCGAGCTGGTGCGAAGGGTGGGCGAGGAGTGCCAGAAGGCCGACCGGCTGTTCATCTTCGAGGTGCTGCCCTACCCCCTTCCCGGCGAGGACGAGGCCACCTACAGCGCCAAGCTGCGCGACCTCTCGCTCGAGGTCGCCGCCGCCTTCGCCGACCCCGGCTTCCACATCGACCTCTACAAGCTGGCCATCCCCGGCGCGGCCAGCCTGGTGAAGGAGTGGGGCGGCAAGGGCTACAGCCTCGACGACCTCGAGGCCGAGATGCGCGAATACAGCAAGCTCCCGGCCCCCTGGCTGCTGCTCTCCGGCGGCCTCAACACCGACCAGTTCGTCGAGGCCTTCGAGCGCGCGGTAGCCGCCGGGGCGCGGGGCTACTTGGCCGGGCGGGCCATCTGGCAGCACCCGCTGCGCCGCTACCCCGACCTCGAGGCCACCCGTGCGGCCTTGCTGGAGGAGGGCCGCGAAGCCCTCGACCGGCTCAACGAAATCCTCCTCACCCTCCCGCCCCTGTACCCCGAGACAGACTGGGTTTTGCCCGGAGTGGCTGGTTAGGCGCCATTAGCGAAGCGGGCTCTGGAGGCTTGACCCCAAGGTAAGGGAACCTTACTATGTTAAGAGCATAACAAACCCTTGCTTTTCGCAAATAAAGGAGAGGCCGATGCCCGCAAAAAAAGCCCCTGGAGGATTCACCGCTGAGGAACAAGCCGCCATGAAGGAGCGCGCCCGGGAGCTAAAGGCGGGCAAGGAGGGCGGAGAGAGCGCCGCGCTCGAGAAGATCGCCGAGCTGCCGGAGCCCGACCGCTCCATGGCCCTCAGGCTCCACGCCCTCATCAAGGCCAGCGCGCCGGAGCTCTCGCCCAAGACCTGGTACGGGATGCCCGCCTATGCCAACCGGGAGGGCAAGGTGGTCTGCTTCTTCCAAGGCGCACAAAAGTTCAAAACGCGCTACGCAACCCTCGGGTTCACCGACGCGGCGAAGCTGGACGAAGGCCATATGTGGCCGACCGCCTTCGCGCTGAAGGCGCTGACCCCTACTGAAGAGGCTAAGATCGCTGAGCTGATCAAAAGGGCGGTGGGTTGAGGGCCGAGCCAGGCGTCAAAGCGACAAGGCAACGTCAGACCGCCGCAAAGGCGCTGCGCGGCGGCATAGATGCTGCCGGGGGCAAGCACGCCGTCTCCGGCGCCTTCGAGGAGCACGCTTAGGACCCCGACGATTACCGCGCGGCGAACGTCTTCTGGCTGCCACCCGCGTCGGGTAAATCTCAAGGCTCAGGCCGAGCAGCCCACCACCGACCGGCTCGTGGACGAGGCCGAACGCGAGGCGTGCTGCCGGCTATAAGCTATACTCGTGAGTTCTGAAACCGAGGAGGCATAGATGAGCATCCCCAAATACAAGCTCAAAAAGGTAGACGGTAACTTTTGCACCGAGGAATGATAGGTCCAGAGTTTTAATGGAATGCGTGGAATGTACAACGCTGTCACCGGAATGTCATGAACAACAACGCTATGACTAAAGAAAGCGAAATCGAAAACGCCTTGCTTGAGAAGCTGCAAGCGCTCAAGTACACCTACCGCCCGGACATCCGCGATCGCGAGGCGCTCGAGCGCAACTTCCGCGAGAAGTTCGAGGCGCTCAACAAGGTCCAGCTCACTGACGCCGAGTTCGCTCGCTTGCTCGACGAGATCGTCAGCCCCGACGTGTTCGCCTGCGCGGAGCGGCTGCGTCACCGCAACACCTTTGAGCGCGAGGACGGCACACCGCTGCACTACCAGCTCGTCAATCTCAAAGATTGGTGCAAGAACGAGTTCGAGGTCGTCAGCCAGCTTCGCATCAACACCAGATCGAGCTTCCACCGCTACGACGTGATTTTGCTTGTCAATGGCCTGCCGCTCGTGCAGATTGAGCTGAAATCCCTGGAAATCAGCCCTCGCCGGGCGATGCAGCAGATCGTGGACTACAAGCAAGACCCTGGAAACGGCTACACCAATACGCTGCTCTGCTTCATGCAGCTTTTCATCGTTAGCAACCGCTCGAACACTTGGTATTTTGCCAACAACAACGCTGAGCACTTCCGCTTCGATGCCGATGAGCGCTTCCTGCCGATTTACCAGTGGGCCACACGCGACAATAAGAAGGTGACGCACCTCGACGATTTCGCCGAGGCGTTTCTGGCCAAATGCACGCTCGCCGAGATGCTCAGCCGCTACATGGTGCTGATCCAAACCGAGCGCAAGCTGATGATGATGCGCCCTTACCAGATCTATGCGGTCAAGGCGATTGTGGACTGCATCCAGCAGAACCGCGGCAACGGCTACATCTGGCACACCACCGGCAGCGGCAAGACGCTCACCTCGTTTAAAGCCTCGACCCTGCTCAAGGACAACCCCGAAGTCGACAAGGTGCTGTTCGTCGTGGACCGCAAGGACCTCGACCGCCAGACCCGACAGGAATTCAACCGCTTCCAACCCGGTTGTGTGGAGGAAAACACCAACACCGAAACGCTGGTGCGCCGGCTGCTCTCCGACGACTACGCCGACAAGGTGATCGTCACCACCATCCAGAAGCTGGGGCTGGCGCTGGATGCCAACCACCGCAACGAATACCGCAAGCGCCTGGAGCCGCTGCGCGACAAGCGCATGGTGTTCATCTTCGACGAGTGCCATCGTTCCCAGTTCGGCGAGAACCACAAGGCCATCCGCGAGTTCTTTCCAAGCGCGCAGCTCTTCGGCTTCACCGGCACGCCGATCTTCGAGCAGAACGCCACCTACCGCACCATCGAGGGCACCGAGGCCCGCATGGTCACCACCGCCGACGTTTTTGGTCATCAGCTCCACGCCTACACCATCACCCACGCCATCGACGACGGCAACGTGCTGCGCTTCCACGTGGACTACTACAAGCCCGAAGGCGCACCCATCAAACCCGGCGAAACGCTGGCCAAGCAAAAGGTAGTTGAAGCAATCCTCGACAAGCACGACCAGGCCACCAACCAACGCCGGTTCAATGCGCTCTTGGCCACCGCCAGCATCGACGACGCCATCGAGTATTACCACCTGTTCAAGGAAATCCAAGCCAAGCGCCAGGCAGAAGACGAAAACTTCCAGCCGCTCAACGTCGCCTGCGTCTTCTCGCCGCCCGCGGACGGCAACCGTGACATCGCCCAGCTTCAGGAAGACCTGCCCCAGGAACTTGCCGACAACCAGAAGGAGCCCAACCAGAAGAAGGAGGCGCTCAAAGCGATCATCGCCGACTACAACGCCCGTTACGGCACGAACTTCGACCTGTTCACCTTCGACCTTTACTATCAGGACATCCAGCAGCGCATCAAGGACCAGAAATACCCCAACAAGGATCTGCCGCACGAAAAGAAGATCGACCTCACTATCGTGGTGGACATGCTGCTTACCGGCTTCGATTCGCAGTACCTGAATACCCTCTATGTGGACAAGAACCTGAAGTATCACGGCCTCATCCAAGCTTTTTCGCGCACCAACCGCGTGCTCAACGACTCCAAGCCCTACGGCAACATCCTCGACTTCCGCGCCCAGAAGGACGCCGTGGACGAAGCCATCACCCTCTTTTCCGGCGAGGCCGGAGAGCGCGCCCGTGAGATCTGGCTGGTGGACCCGGCGCCCGTGGTAGCCAAGCGCTTCGTCGAAGCCGTGCGCGAACTGGAGAGCTTCATGCAGTCGCAGGGCCTCGAGTGCAAACCCGAGGAGGTGCCAAACCTGCGCGGTGACGAGGCCCGCGCCGCCTTCATCAACACCTTCAAGGAAGTGCAGCGGCTCAAAACCCAGCTCGACCAGTACACCGACCTGGATGACGCTACGCGCCAAACCATCGAACAGGCCATGCCGGAGGATACCTTGCGCGCCTTCCGCGGCGTCTATCTGGACGTGGCCACCCGACTCAAGGAAAAGCAGTACAAGACCGCCGACCCCAGCGATCCGGTGCAGCAGCTCGACTTCGAGTTTGTGCTCTTCGACTCGGCTTTGATCGACTACGACTACATCATGAAGCTCATCGCCCGCTTCAGCGCCAAGGGGCCGAAAAAGCAGAAGATGACCCGCGAGCAGCTTGTGGGGCTCCTTAGGAGTAACGCCAAGTTCCTCGACGAGCGCGAGGAGATCATCGAGTACGTGAACACCCTGAAGGAAGGCGAGGGCTTGAGTGAGGAGGAAATCCGCAAGGGCTACGAGCGCTTCAAGGCCGAGAAATACGCCCGCGAGCTCACCGCGATCGCCGAAAAGCACGGCCTCTCGCGCGACGCGCTGCAAACCTTCCTGGACGGCATCCTGCACCGCATGATCTTCGACCCCGACGCGCTCACCGACCTGATGGCACCCTTGAATCTCGGCTGGAAGGCGCGGGCGCAGAAGGAGCTGGCGCTGATGGAGGACCTCACGCCACTACTCAAGAAGCTCGCCCAGGGCAAGGAGATTTCTGGTTTGGAAGTGTATGACCATGTCTGAGAAGAAGAAAGGCGTCGTGCCCCGCCTGCGCTTCCCTGAGTTCCGCGATGCGGGGCCGTGGGAATTCCACTCTATCTCTGATTTTCTTACAGAAAGCCGTATTGAAGGCTCCAGCGGAGACACAGCCCGAAAGCTGACAGTTAAACTCTGGGGTAAAGGCGTGGTCAGGAAGGAAGAGTACTTGCCTGGCAGTGAGAATACTAAGTATTACAAGCGGCGGGCAGGCCAATTTATTTACAGCAAGCTTGATTTTCTTAACAGCGCTTTCGGTATCGTGCCGCCAGAACTAGATGGTTATGAATCGACGACTGACCTTCCAGCATTTGAGATTAGTCCCGATCTCGTCGCATCCTTCTTTCTCGAGTATGTGAAGCGACCAAATTTTTTTCGGAAATTCGGCGAACAAGCGGATGGAAGCCGAAAGGCCAAACGAATTCAAACAAACTATTTTTTGGCGCTGCCTGTTGTCGTTCCCGCGAAAAAAGAACAACAAAAAATCGCCGACTGTCTGTCGTCGCTCGATGAGCTGATCGAGCTGGAGGGCAAGAAGCTCGAGGCCCTCAAGCAGCACAAGAAGGGGCTGATGCAGCAGCTCTTCCCCCGCGAGGGCGAAACCACCCCCCGCCTGCGCTTTCCCGAGTTCCGCGATGCCGGGCCGTGGGAGGTGAAGCGGTTGGGGGAGGTGTTTCGTGAACGCTATGAGCGTGATGGTGTTGGCCTCGAATTGCTGTCCGTTACGATTTCGGACGGGGTTGTTCGCGCTTCAGATCTAGAACGCAGAAATACCGCAAGCGCCGATTTATCAACTTACAAGAAGGTTTACCCGGGCGACATTGTTTACAACACGATGCGGATGTGGCAGGGAGCCAGTGGGGTTTCGCATTTCCATGGAATAGTTAGCCCTGCCTACACGGTGGTTACTCCGGAAGACAACCACAACTCAGTTTTTTGGGCCTATCATTTCAAGCTTTGGCATTCGATTGATAAGTTTGCTCGCTTCTCTCAAGGGTTAACCTCTGACACTTGGAATTTAAAATTTCCGGCATTCTCCGCCATTAAAATGGCGTTTCCTCGTGATCCAGAAGAACAACAAAAAATCGCCGACTGCCTGTCCTCGCTCGATGAGCTGATCGAGCTGGAGGGCAAGAAGCTCGAAGCTCTCAAGGCTCACAAGAAGGGGCTGATGCAGCAGCTTTTTCCGCAGGAGGTGGAGTGAGCCATGCCGGCGCAGGGCCACATCCAAACCTTTCCCGACCTCGATGCCCTAGCGCGACACCTGCGCAGCCTAGACAAGAAAACGGTGCTCATTTTCGCCTATAACGGCACAGGCAAAACGCGGCTGTCGGTGCACTTCAAAGAGCTGGGCAAAGTGCGCAACGACGATGGCGAAGTGACCAGCCGCGACACCCTCTACTTCAACGCCTTCACCGAGGACCTGTTCACCTGGGACAACGACCTGGAAAACGACCGTGAGCGGGTGCTGCGCATGAATACCGCCTCCCGGTTCTTCAGCGGCCTGGATGAGCTGGAGATGGAAAACCGTATCCGCCCGGTGTTGCATCGCTATTGCGATTTTGATTTTTCATTCGATTATGATAAGAGTGTCATTAGCTTCTTTCGGGATGAGCGCGTACCTCAGGAAGATAGCAATTACAACACCATACGCCACGACCATATCAAGATTTCACGCGGCGAGGAAAACATCTTCATCTGGTGCTTCTTTCTCGCGGTGGCCGAGCTCGCCATCGCGGGGCAGGAAGCCTATGAATGGGTAAAGTACATCTACATCGACGATCCCATCTCATCGCTGGACGAAAACAACGCCATCGCCGTGGCCGCTCATTTGGCGAAGATGCTCAAGGGTCAAGACCGGGTCAAAGCCATCATCTCCTCGCATCACACACTGTTTTTCAACGTGTTGTGCAATGAAATGGATAGGGCGCAGCGTTATTTTCTTCGCAAGACCGAATCGGGCTACGAGTTGCAGAACACCAACGACACACCGCGCTTCTACCATGTGGCCATGCTCAAGGAGCTGCGCAAAGCGGCCGAATCCGGGCAACTGTACACTTACCACTTCAATATCCTGCGCAGCATCCTGGAGAAGACGGCGACCTTTCACGGCTTCAACCACTTCGGCGACATCATCAAACGCGATCCCGATGACGAGGATGGCCAGCTCCATGCGCGCTACGTAAACCTTTTGAGCCACGGTAATTATTCCCTGTTCGAGCCCGTTGAGATGCTGGAAGAAAACAAAGAGATCTTCCGCAAGATTCTCAATGATTTCATGAACAACTACCGCTTCAACCCGGAGCTTTTCCCTGAAGTGGCTGAGGAGTCAATCGCATGACCGAACAAGACCAAATCCGTTTGGGCAAAGTACTTTGGGCTATTGCCGACGAACTTCGCGGCGCGATGAACGCCGACGACTTTCGCGACTACATGCTGTCGTTTTTGTTTCTGCGCTACCTCTCGGACAACTACGAAGAGGCCGCCAGGCGGGAGCTGGGCGATGACTGGCCGAAACTTCCAGAAGGTGAGCGCCGCTCGCCGCTCGCGGTGTGGTACGAGCAGAACCCGGATGACATCGCGATGTTCGAGGACCAGATGCGCCGCAAGGTGCACTACGTCATCAAGCCCGAATACCTGTGGAGCAGCATCGCCGAAATGGCGCGCACGCAGGATGCGGAACTGCTTCACACCCTGCAGAAGGGCTTCAAGTTCATCGAGAACGAATCCTTCGCCAGCAGCTTCCAGGGGCTGTTCTCGGAAATCAACCTGGATTCCGACAAGCTCGGCAAGAACTACCCGCAGCGCAATGCGCGGCTGTGCAAGATCATCCAGCGGATCAACGAAGGATTGGCCGAGTTTCCGCGCGAGCGCGATTTGTTAGGCGACGCCTACGAGTACCTGATCGGCCAGTTTGCCGCAGGCTCCGGCAAGAAGGCGGGCGAGTTCTACACGCCGCAACAGATCTCCAGCATACTTTCGGGAATCGTGTCGTTGGATGCGCAGGACCCCAAGAGTGGCAAGCGCGAGAGGCTCGGCAGGGTGCTGGATTTCGCCTGCGGCTCGGGTTCTTTGCTCTTAAATGTGTGGCGCCGGATGGGTCGGCACGGCGTGGGCAAGCTCTACGGCCAGGAAAAGAACATCACCACCTACAACCTGGCGCGCATGAACATGCTGCTGCATGGCCTCAAGGACACGGAGTTTGAGATCTTTCACGGCGATTCCCTGCTGAACGAATGGCCGCTGTTGCGTGAGGAAAACCCGGCCAAGAAGATCGAGTTTGACGCCGTGGTCGCCAATCCGCCCTTTAGCTACCGTTGGGACCCCAGCGAGGAACTGGCCGAAGACTTCCGCTTCAAAGACTATGGCTTGGCGCCCAAATCTGCCGCCGACTTCGCCTTCTTGCTGCACGGCTTCCATTTCCTGCATCGCGAGGGTACCATGGCCATTATCCTGCCGCACGGCGTGCTGTTTCGCGGTAACGCGGAGGCCAAAATCCGCAGGAAGCTGCTCAAAGACGGCAACATCGATACGGTGATCGGGCTGGCGCCGAATCTTTTCTACTCGACCGGCATCCCGGTGTGCATCCTGGTGCTGAAGAAATGCAAGAAGTTCGACGATGTGCTCTTCATCAACGCCGCCGAGCTCTACGAGAAGGGCAAACGCCAGAACCGCCTGCTGCCCGAGCATATCGACAAGATCGTTGAAACCTACCAATACCGCCGCGAGGTGAGGGAGGAGTTACCAAACGGAGCCATCTTCGCATCGCGCCGCGTGAGCATGGAGGAGATCGAAGAGAACGATTTCAACCTGAACATCACGCGCTATGTAAGTACTGCCGCGTCGGATGAAGAGGTGGACTTGAAAGGCGTGGGCGACGAGTTGCGTGCTCTGACTGAGAAGATAGCGCAGGCTACCCGCAAGCACAATCAGTTTTTGATCGAGCTTGGCTTGCCGGGACTTCCTGAGGGGTAGGGAGCCTCCGCCAGATACAGCATCCAGCTCAAGGGCAAGGACTTCTCCCCCAAGCGCAGCTGACCCGGTGCGCGACAAGCCCCGCCGTTCACGGCGGGGAAGGATAGCGCGGACGGCGCAGCCGTCCTATAATGTAAACGCCGGCAACAACCACGTCGGCCTACGGCGGGGCACGCCGGAAGTAACGCCTGCGGAGATACGGGTAGCGGTTGCGCACTCGGCCCAGGAACCCACCGAGACGTATTTTCGCCGAGCGTAGTGTGGGGAAGCGACTCAGGGGTAGCAACAGGCCGCACCTGGGCGCCGTAGGAATCCCCGGACTTCAGGCCGGGGAGGATGTCAAAACGACTAAACCCACCATCGACCACATCCTCGCCCCCAAGCCCGCGCTGCGCCCGCGCATCTACGCCTACAGCATCGCCGACGCGGCGCACGCGGGTCTCTCGAAGGTCGGTGTCGGAGATCGCCTGCGGCGTGAACTGGCCGCAACCGTGGAGAACTGAAGCATGACCCCACGAACCTTAAGCCGCGACGACATCCTCGCCGAACTACGACGCCTCAAGCCGGAGCTTTCGCGTCGCTACGGGGTGAACCGCATGGCGCTTTTTGGATCCTTTGCCAAAGGCGAAGCGCGCCCCGGCAGCGACATCGACGTCGTCGTCGAGCTGGATGAACCGGATCTCTTTGCCCTGGTCCACATCAAGGAAGAGCTGGAATCGGCGTTGCGGTGCTCGGTCGATATCATTCCCTACACCGAGCTGATGAACGGCTTCCTCAAAGCGCGCATCCAGCGCGAGGCTGTGTATGTCTGATCGGGAGTTGGTCAGGGCAGTCATCGCGCAGATCCTGACCGCGATTGGCCGCATCGAGCGCCGGGCCGCGCGCGTCACCCAACCCAGCGACTTTGTCTCGAGCGATACCGGACTCGACATGCTCGATGCCATCGCCATGATGCTGATTGCCATCGGCGAGAACTGCAAAAACCTGGACAAAATCACCGGCGGTACGCTCTTGGCCCGTTACCCCGATGTGGATTGGAAAGGGGTTAAGGGGATGCGCGACGTCATCAGCCACCACTACTTCGACATCAGCCCCGAGATCGTTTTCTCCGTTTGCCGCAAGCAGATCCCGCTGCTTCGGAGGACCTTCGAGGCGATGCTCACGGACCTCGACTCATGACGAAACCCATCGACCACATCCTCGCCCCCAAGCCCGCGCATATACGCCTACACCATCGAAGACGCGGCGCACGCGGGGCTGCTCAAGGTCGGGCAGACCACGCGTGAGGTAAAAGCGTGCGTGGCCGAGCAACTGCGCACCGCCGCCATCCAGAACTACCGCATCGAGCTGGACGAGGACGTCAGCCGCGAGTTGGCGCAGGAGTACGCCGCCGGGCTGGAGATGGCGAACGAGGACCTCAGCGAGCTATCGGTCCAGGAAACCGAGTTTCTGCCGATCACCACGCGGGCCTATCTGTACCTCTCCGGCACGCCGTTCCGGGCGCTGGCCACCGGCGAGTTCATCGAAGAGCAGATCTTCAACTGGACCTACACCGACGAGCAGCGGACGGGGGCGCGCTTCGCCGAGGAGCATCCGGGCGAGAAGAACCCCTACGCCGCACTGCCCGAGCTGCGCCTTTTGACCTACCAGATGCCCGACGAACTGCTGGCGGTGGCCAGCAGCGGCGGCTTCGACACCAAGACGATCACGCTCTCCTGCGGCAAGGTCACGACGGGCGTCACCGTGCCGCAGTGGTCGGCGATCCTGATGCTGCGCAACCTCCAGTCGCCGGAGACCTACTTTCAGGCGGCGTTTCGCGTGCAGTCGCCGTGGGTCATCCCGAACCCGGAAGGCGACGACCCGAACGCCGAAGCGATCGTCAAGCCGGTCTGTTTTGCTTCGACTTCGCGCCGACGCGGGCCTTGCGCCAGCTCTCCGAATACGCCATCGGCCTTGCGCTGCACGAGCCGAACCCGGAAAAGGCGGTGGCCGACCTGGTGTCGTTCCTGCCGGTGCTGGCCTACGACGGCGCGAACATGACGCAGATCGACGCCGGCGGCATCCTCGACATCGCCATGGCGGGCACCTCGGCCACGCTCCTGGCGCGCAAGTGGGAGTCGGCGCTGCTGGTGAACGTGGACAACGATACCCTGCGCCGCGTGCTGGGCAACCCTGAGGCGCTGGCCGCGGTAGAGCGCATCGAGGGCTGGCGCGCGCTGGGCGATAACATCCTCGAGGCCGTCATCAACCAGAGCGAGAAGATCAAGGTGCTCAAAAAGAAGGCGAAGACCGAGGAATTGACGCCCAGGGAGAAAAAAGAACTCTCGGACGAAGAGAAGGAATACAAATCCAAGCGCAAGCAGATTCAGGAAAAGCTGATCAAGTTCGCCACGCGGATTCCGGCGTTTATGTACCTGACCGACTTCCGTGAGAACACGCTGCAGGACGTGATCACCAAGCTGGAGCCGGAGCTGTTCCTGACCGTCACCGGCCTGACGGTCGAGGACTTTCACCTGCTGGTGCAGCTACGGGTCTTCAACACCGAACAGATGAACGCGGCGGTCTTCGCCTTCCGCCGCTACGAGGATGCCTCGCTGCGCTACGCCGGCATCGACAGCCATCCGGGCCTGAGGCATTACGGGCTGTACGACACCGTGGTAGCAAAGGAAGAGTAGGCATGAGGAAGCACTGCACGTTGGCGGGGAAAAGACCACTGACATCCTCCCTGTTCTGAGGAACGAGGGTTCCGTAGAGGTGACGATATAACTCAGCGGCTGGGGGCGCGCTCTGGAGTTGATGCCTTGCGCGCCGAAAGGCTTTTGGACTCAACCCCAAGCCGTAAACTCGAAGCCAGGGGGTGAGTATGGCCAGCTTGATTATTCGAAACCTCGACGAAACCACAAAGCAAGCCTTGCGGCTTCGCGCGGCGCAGCACGGCGTTTCGATGGAAGAGGAGGCGCGCCGCATCTTGCGGGCGGCGTTGGGAGTTACCCGCTATCCCGCGCGGCTTGGCAGCCACCTGCGCGACCGTTTTCAGGCAGTTGCCGATGAGGATTTCCACCTTCCCGAACGGCACAGGCCACGCAAACCGCCGCAACTGGGATGAGCTCGCATGATTTTGCTCGATACCAACGTGCTCTCCGAGTTCATGCGACCGCAGCCCTCGGCGCAAGTGGTTGCCTGGCTGGATGAGCAGCCCGCTGAAACGGTATGGGTCAGCGCCATCAGCCTCGCCGAGATTGAGCTGGGTCTGGCGCTCATGCCGAAAGACAAGCGGCAAATGGCACTGGCGCAAGCAGCTCAGGCGATGTTCGACGAAGATTTTGCTGGTCGCTGCTTGCCGTTCGATGAGGTCGCCGCTGTCCACTACGCGCGCATCGTAGCGGCGCGCATGTAAGCAGGCCGACCGATCAGCCTGGAGGATGCCCAAATCGCCGCGATCGCGCTGGCGCACGGCATGGTGTTGGCTACGCGCAACACCGCCGACTTTGAACGGATCGAGGGGCTTGATCTGGTCAATCCTTGGGCAGGTGGTGCCTGAGCATCTATGTGTTTTGGATGGCGGCGTTATAAGTGTCCCAACCCATTCCCCTCGAGCAACCCCCGCACCATCACCTTCTCCCCCCGCTTCACCGACTCCTCGGCGGCCACCCCCACCACCACACTCCAGAAGCCTTCCTCGGGCGTGGCGGCTGTAGAGGGCTGGCCGTCCATGGCCTCGATGAAGCGCAGGTGCTCGTAGTAGGTGGCTCCGCTGTGGCCGCTTTCTTCGATGAGGGCGGGGTAGCTGGGGGTCATGGTGCGGGAGGTGCGGTCGGGGAGGGCAATGACCTCGAGGTAGTTCTCCCACTTGGAGTAGGCCTGGCCGTTGACGCCCTCACTGGCCTTGAGGCGGCCCTCGTCGCCGCAGATGACGATCTCCTCGTAGACCATGGGGGCAAACATGCACAAATTAAAGTTGGCCCGCACTCCGTTTTCGTACTCCACGATCACGAAGGCGTTGTCCAGGATGTCCGAGCGTTCGCCGCCGTACTCGAAGTCCTTGAAGTTGACGGCCTGGCTCCCCGAGGCATACACCATCACCGGGCGCGAGGCGGCGAAGAGATTAAAGAGGTCGAAGTAGTGGCAACACTTTTCCACCAGCGTGCCGCCCGAGTACTTGGAGAACTTGTTCCACTGCCGCACCTTGTCCAAGAAGGGCTCGCGGTGCTCCAGGATGCTGATGGTCTTGATCTCGCCCAGGCTGCGCCGCACCTTGGCCTCGTGGATGGCCTCGACGTAGATGGGCTTGTAGCGGTACTGCAGGCCAATCTGTAGCACCTTGGGGTAGCTTTGCGCCATCTGCCAGATCTCGTAGGCGTCGCGGATGTTGGTGGCCATGGGCTTTTCCAGCAGGATGTGCTTGCCCGAGCGCACCGCCACCTTGAGCACCTCGAGGTGGGTGTGGTTGGGGGTGCAGATGATCAGGGCGTCGGCGGCGGGGTCGTTGCAGGCGGCTTCGAGGCTGTCGTAGACCACTAACGGCTCCGCGGAGAACTCGGCCTTGACCCGGCGGGCGCCCTCGACGCTGGTGGGGTTGGGGTCGTAGACCCCGTGGACGGTGCAGCGGCCCTCTAGCATCGTCACCCGGATGTGCTCCTGGCCGTTGACCCCTACCCCGATGACGTTGAAGCGGTACTTGAGGGGGCCGGGGTCCATGAGGAAGCGGTCTTCCTTGGGCACGTAGGCGAACTTCGGCACCAGCGCGTGGAGGCGATTGGCGAACTCCTTGTTTCTCTTCATGACGAGATTATAAATCTTAGATTCAAAAATCCCAACGCGCAAAGATAAATCTCCCCCCTCTAGGCTTTGGGAGAGCGCTGGGAGGGAGAGAAAAGCGCTAAGCTATCCCCAGGGTCGACCGAATCTCGTCCAGGGTATCCTTCTCGGCTTGGGAGACCTGCTCGCCGCCGATGCCCAGGAAGCCCCCCTCCTTGGCGGCCCGGGCCACCCGCTCGGCCACACTGACCACGTACTGCTGGTAGGCGGAGACGTCCTCGGGGGTGGCCTTGGTCTGGACGATCCAGAAAGCGCTGCGCAAGCGCTCGAGCATGGCCTTCTTGGCCTCCTCGAAGGACTTGAAGCGCTGGCCGTCGCGTGGATGCGCCTCTGGCTGCTCTTCCTGCTTGGCGTCGAGGCTGGCGGCGATAGCCTGGAGAAGCGGTGCGCTCGAGGCCCGGGCCAGCTCCTTCATGGCGTTTACGGTGGCGATCCCCTCGGCGATGATCCCGGTAAGGCCGGAGGGGGCCGCGGCCAAGATCGCTGCTGCCGCCGCCGCGGGGCCGCTCAGCACCTTGTCCCATTCTTCCGGGGTGAAGTTATCCCTGATGTGCATGTTGACCTCCGGGTTCTAGCCTGGCATATTCCGCTCGGGGTGGATGTGGGGAGACTAATGCCCCCGACAACCGGTAAAATCAGGCGGATTCAGGAGGTCTCATGCCCTACTTGTTAGCCCTGGACCAGGGAACCACTTCCAGCCGCGCCATCGTCTTCGACCTCGAGGGAAGACCGCTGGCTCAGGCCCAGCAGGAGTTCACCCAGCACTTTCCTCAGCCCGGCCTGGTCGAGCACGACCCCCTGGAGATCTGGCAGTCGCAGATCCAGACTGCCCGCGAGGCCATCCGGCGCTCTGGGGTGGCTCCGGCGGAGATCGCCGCCATCGGCATCACCAACCAGCGCGAGACGGTGGTGCTGTGGGAACGGGCCACGGGTAAGCCGGTGCACCGGGCCATCGTCTGGCAGGACCGGCGCACGGCGGGAATTTGTGAGGAGCTCAAGCAGCGCGGCTACGAGGAGGTCTTCCGCCAGAAGAGCGGGCTGGTGCTGGACCCCTACTTCTCGGGCACCAAGCTCAAGTGGCTGTTGGACGAGGTTCCGGGCCTGCGTGAGCGGGCGGGGAAGGGGGAGCTGTGCTTTGGCACCGTCGATTCCTGGCTGATCTACAACCTCACCGGCGGCCAGGTGCACGCCACCGACGTTTCCAACGCCTCGCGCACCCTGCTATTCAACCTGCAAACCCTGGAGTGGGACCCCCACCTGCTGGGGGTGCTGGGCATCCCCAAGGCGGTGCTGCCGCAGGTGCGGCCCTCGGCGGGGGTCTACGGCCACACCGTGCGCGAGCTTTTGGGGGCCTCGATCCCCATTGCGGGGGTGGCCGGCGACCAGCAGGCCGCGCTCTTCGGGCAGGCCTGCTTCGCGGCGGGCATGGCCAAGAACACCTACGGCACGGGCTGCTTCTTGCTGATGAACACCGGTCCCAAGCCCGTGGCCTCGGGGCGGGGGCTGCTCTCCACGGTGGCCTGGCAGCTCGAGGGGGAAGGGCCTGAGTACGCGCTCGAGGGCTCGGTCTTCATCGCGGGGGCGGTGGTGCAGTGGCTGCGCGACGGGCTGGGCATCATCCAGAGGTCGGGCGAGGTCGAGGCCCTGGCCAAGAGCGTGCCGGGCACCGATGGGGTCTACCTGGTTCCGGCCTTCGTGGGGCTGGGCGCGCCCTATTGGGATGCCTACGCGCGGGGTACCATCGTGGGGCTCACCCGGGGCAGCACCAAGGCCCACCTCGCGCGGGCCGCCCTAGAGGCCATCGCCTACCAGACCAAGGACGTGCTCGCGGCCATGGAGGCCGACTCGGGGCTCCGGCTCAGCGAGCTGCGGGTGGACGGCGGGGCCAGCGTCAACGAGCTGCTGATGCAGTTCCAGGCCGACCTCCTGGGGAGGGCGGTGCTGCGCCCGCAGGTCACCGAGACCACCGCGCTGGGCGCGGCCTACCTGGCGGCCATCGGCGTGGGGGCGCTGGATAGGGCCCAGATCGCCGAGCGCTGGGCGGTGGACAGGCGCTTCGAGCCCCAGATGAGCGAGGAGGAAAGAACCCGCCTCTACGCTGGCTGGCAGAAGGCGGTGGAGCGGGCCAGGGGCTGGGCGCAGTAGCTTAACATCCACCTTCATGCCCTCATCGCCGATAATCGGGGGCGGAGGTCCATTATGGCAAGCCCAATTCAGGAGATGCTCGAGAAAGCCCGGCAGGTAGCCGAGGGGGCCCTCAAGGAGGCCGAGGCCCGTTTCAACGAGGTCAAGGCCAACCTCGACCGGGACAAAGACGGGGTACCCGATGCCCTCAAGGAGCTGATGGAGCAGGCCCGCGAGGCTGCGGAGAAGGCCAGGGCTAAGCTGGACGAGATCAAGGTCGGCCTGGACAAGGATAGCGACGGCATCCCCGACCGGCTCGAGCGGCTTTCCGAAGGGGTCAAGCAGGCTGCCGAAGCCGCCAGGGCCAAGGCCGAGGAACTGGCCAAAGCCGTCCGCGAGCGTATGGGCGGGAACAGACCGGGCTAACGATGGAAACCGGACGCTGGCTGATGGTCTTGGGGGGGCTGCTGCTTTTGCTGGGGCTGCTGTGGACCTACGCCCCAAAGCTTTTGGGCTGGTTCGGCCACCTGCCGGGGGACATCCGCCTCGAGCGCGATGGCTTTCGGCTTTACTTCCCCCTCGCCTCGACGCTGTTGCTGAGCCTGGCGCTGAGCCTCCTGCTCAACCTGTTGGCCCGCTGGTTTCGCGGCCAGTGAGCGGCCCCCGGGGATGCGCGAGCGCATGCTCTGGGCGGCGGAGCGTTCGGATTAGGGACTTGCGGGCGTTGAGCAGTCGTGCCGGGGGAGGAGAGGGGAGCTTTTCCAAGGGCGGGTGGCCTTCGTGGCCGCTCAGTTGAGCGTTCGCCCGCTAAGCATCGTTCGGGCTCGCTCTATGTAGCCGTGTAGGGTGTCGCGCCACTCGTCGGATTCGGCCAGAAGGGGCAACAGGGCCTCAGCCCGGGCCACGATCTCCTGTGGGCGCACGAAGCCCATCTGGGCCAGCACGTCCACCACCATCTCGTTGGCGCTTATCCACTCCCGGCTGCCCTCGGGGGCCTCCTGGGCGGCAGCCTCGTAGTGCTCGAGGGCCTCCTCCAGGTTCAAGAGGTCATAGGCTAGGTGGCCCAGGATCAGGTGACCGGCGGGGGCAGCCTCGAGCTCAATGGCCTGCTGAGCGGCTTGGCGGGCCTCGTCGTAACGGTTTTGACGATAGAGGGTTTCGGCGAGGTCACCCCAGGCTTCGCCCAAGTAGGCGTACTCGGGGTCGCGCACCACCTCGCGCAGATAGGCTTCGGCGGCGGCGGCATCGCCCCCCTCCAGGGAGGCTACCCCCAGCTCGTGCAGCGCATAGGTGCGGTCGGTGTCCTCGGCGCGGGCGGCAGCCTCGCGGAAGGCCTCTATGGCGGCTTGGTACTGCCCCAGCTGCATCAGCGCCTGGCCCTGTACCAGCGGGGTGCCGTGGGCGGGCTCGGCGCCCTGTTTTTCCAGCTCGAGGGCCTGGGCGATGGCCTCCAGAGCCCGGTTAGGGTTGCCCAGGAGCAGATGGGCCCGGGCCTCCAGGTAGGCTCGGGTGGCGGCGTCTTCGGGGTCTTCCAGCCCAGGATCGCTCAGGGTTTCACCGGCCTCGCCCAGCATTTCAAGCGCTTTCTCCCCCTCTCCCGCCTCCACGAACATCGCTGCGGCATCGAGCAGGTTCCAGTAGCGCTCGAGGCCCATCGCCCCGCGGGCGGCTTCCCGGTAGGCCAGGGCGGCTTCTCCCAGCTGGCCGAGCCGCTCATAGGCCTTCCCCCGCAAGGCGTGGGCTCGCCAGGCGAGAAAGTCGGGGAGGCGGGGTTGATGGGGGGAGAACAGCCGCTCAAGAACCCCCAGGGCTTCTTCGGGTAGACCCAGATAGAGCAGGGCTTGGGCCTGGTGGTACTGGGCTTGGGGGTCGTCGCTTTCGATCCATAGGGATTTGACTTCTCCCTCAGAGGCTCCTTCCAGCGCCCGCAACTCGGCCAGAAGGGCCCGGTAGCGAGGGTGAAGCTCGAGGTCGGGGTAGGCTTCGCGGCCCTCCTCCAGGGCGCGGTAAGCCCCCTCGAGCCCGCCCTCGCCGTAGAGGGTGTAAGCCTCCGCCAAGAGCAGCGAGGCCTCCTTGGCCGCCTCCCCTTGGGCAAAGGTCAAAGCGCGCACCAACATCTCAAATGCGGTGTCGTAATCTCCCTGGTGTAGTGCTTCCAGCACCCGCTGCATCCGAGCGAGAATACCACAGTGCGCTGCATCGCACCGTCGCCCAACGCCCAACGTAAGTAGGCCCGGGGGCGTGGCGCGGGCCGTTATCCTTCCTGGCACCCAATCCTCATCCGTTGGTGAGTTACCATACAGGTGTGCCCTGAGCGGGCGATTTGGGGCGAATGTCCTACTTTGGGCTAGCGCACCAACGGGGTGTTTGATTTGAGCTAGCTTTAGCCCAAAGGGGTTGAGGAGGTATAAGGTTGCCAACACGCATCAATCCATGGACCTTGGTAATCCTGGTTATCGCCGGATATTGGTTGTTCACCCTGTTTTCCGGCGGCAACCAGCCCACCGTCTCCTATAGCGATTTCAGGAAATACGTTAGCGAGGGCAAGATCGCGCGGGTGATCCTGGAGGAGAACCGCATCACCGGGGTGTTCAAGGTTCCCGAGCGCATCTCTACCAACGGCGGAAGCTCTACGGTGTCTCGCTTCAGCCTACCCACCTTGCCCAGCAGCGTTCGGGATGACGAGCTCATTCCGCTTTTGCAACAGAACAACGTCGAGGTGATCACCCGCGCCCCCTCGATCTGGCCCCAGGTGATCGGGATCTTCGCCCCGGTGGTCCTGCTGATGGCCTTCTTTTGGTTCTTCTTCATGCGCTCGCAAGGGGGGGCCGGGCAGGTGATGCAGTTTGGCCAAAGCCGGGCCCGGCAGTACGGCAAGGAGCGGCGGGTCTCCACCACCTTCAAGGACGTGGCCGGACACACCGAGGCCAAGCGCGAGCTGATGGAGGTCGTAGACTTCCTCAAGAACCCTCAGAAGTACATCAGCATCGGGGCCGAGATCCCCAAGGGGGTGCTCTTGGTGGGGCCTCCCGGGACCGGCAAAACCCTCCTCTCGCGGGCCATCGCCGGAGAGGCAGGGGTGCCTTTCTTCTCGGTCTCGGCCTCGGAGTTCATGGAGATGTTCGTGGGGGTGGGGGCCAGCCGGGTGCGCTCGCTCTTCGAGGAGGCTCGGCGCAACGCCCCGGCCATCATCTTCATCGACGAGTTGGACTCCATCGGGCGCAAGCGCGGGGCGGGGATCGGCGGTGGGCACGACGAACGCGAACAGACCCTCAACCAGATCCTCTCCGAGATGGACGGCTTCGAAAAGGACACCAGCGTGATCGTGCTGGCCGCGACCAACCGCCCGGACATCCTGGATCCGGCGCTGTTGCGCCCCGGGCGCTTCGACCGCGAGGTGGTGATCGGCCTGCCCACCATGGAGGAGCGCAAGGAGATCCTGCTGGTCCACATGCGGGGCAAGCCCATCGCCTCGGACGTGGAGGTGGCCGAACTGGCCCAGATCACCCCGGGGATGAGCGGCGCCGACCTCAAAAACCTGGTGAACGAAGCCGCGCTACAAGCGGCCCGCGAGGGGTACAACCAGATCCATATGAGCCACTTCCGCACCGCGCTGGACAAGATCATGCTGGGCCTCGAGCGCGGCACGCTCAAGCTCTCCGAGGCCGAGAAGCGGGCGGTGGCCTACCACGAGGCTGGCCACGCCGTCGCGGGCGAGGTGCTCCCCTACGCCGACAAGACCGAGAAGGTCTCCATCGTGCCGCGCGGGATGTCCTTGGGGGTGCGCTGGAGCAAGCCCGAGGAGCGGGTGCTGATGAGCAAGGAACACCTCGAGGACACCTTGGCCATGACCCTGGCGGGCCGCGCCGCTGAGGAGATCTTTACCGGCACCATCACTACCGGGGCGGCCAACGACTTCAAGCAAGCCACCCAGATGGCCAAGCAGATGGTGCTGGACTGGGGCATGGGGGAGCACTTCAAAAACGTGGCCTGGGGCTCCAACAGCGGCCCTATCTTTTTGGGCGAGGAAATCGCCAAGAAGCAGGACCACTCCGAGGAGACCGCCCGCCTCATCGACGAGGACATCCGCAAGATTCTCGACGACGCCTACGCCAAGGCCAAAAAGGTGCTCTCCGACCACGCCCCCGCCATGCACAAGATCGCCGAGGAACTCCTCACCCACGAGACCATCCTGGGCAACCGGGTGCGGGAGATCCTGGCCGAGGCCAAGGCTTTGCAGCCCGTGGCCACGCCGACCCAGGCCCCTGAGGCGTAGGGCTCTGTCCGCCGCCGAGGCCGCCCGACAGGGCGGCCTTTTCCATCCCCGTCGGAACGCTACCCCGCCCTGTTGGGAGCTCCCAGGCCCGCGCCCGGCTCATCTGGCCAGCGCCAGCTGCACCAAGCGGTCTAAAAGCTCCGGGTAGCTCATCCCTGACGCCTGCCACAGCTTGGGATACATGCTGGTGGGGGTGAAGCCGGGGATGGTGTTGAGCTCGTTGAGGTATAGCTGTCCGTCACGGGCCAGGAAGAAATCCACCCGGGCCATCCCCCGCACCCCCAGCACCCGGTAGGCCTCGAGCGCCAACTCCTGGATGCGCTTTTCGAGCTCGGCGGAGATGCGGGCCGGAATGTGCAGCTGGGCTAGGCCCTCGGTGTATTTGGTTCGGTAGTCGTAGAACTCGCCGTGGTAGGTGATCTCCCCCACCACGCTGGCGCGGGCTTGCACGTTACCCAGAAGGCCAACTTCCAGCTCCCGCACCCCCTCGAGCCCCTGTTCGATGACCACCTTGCGGTCCCAGCGAAAAGCCTCCTCGAGCGCTTGGTGCCCGTCCTGGTCGGCTCTCACCTTGCTCACCCCGACCGAGGAACCGGTGTTCGCCGGCTTGACGAAATAAGGGGCTGGGAACGGGGGGGGAGGTAGGGGGTCGCCCCGGTACAAGCTCACCCACGGTACCACCGGGATCCCGGCCTGGGCCAGCACCCGCTTGCAAAGGTCCTTGTCCATACACAAGGCGGAGGCCGTGACCCCCGCCCCCACGTAGGGCAGCCCCAAAATCTCGAAAAACCCCTGGATGGTCCCGTCTTCGCCTAGGGTCCCGTGCAGGAGCGGGAAAGCTGCGGCATAAGCCCGCCACTCGATCGGCGGCGGGAAGACCTGCTCGCCCGCCTCGGCGCGGCCCGCGTGCACAGCTCGCCGGGCGGATTCCCCCAACAGCCACTTCCCGTCTTTGGCGATCACCGCCAGGTCGGTAGGGTGGGGCATGGCCGCCAGCACCCCTCGAGCCGAGGAGAGGGAGACCTCGTGCTCCCCGGACTGTCCCCCGGCGATGAGTAAAACGCGTAAGTTGCTCATAATGCTGATGATACTGTAACACCCTGGCCCGGCTCGACCCAACCCGCTTCCCTGTCCGATAATGGGGGTTATGGCCAAGTACGTCGTTCTCAATGGCGAGCTGGTCCCCGAGGCGGAGGCCAAGATCCACATCAGCGACCTGGGGTTGCGGCGCGGATATGCGGCCTTTGAGTTCTTCCGGGTGGTGCGGGGCATACCCCTGTTCTTCGAGGATCACCTGGAGCGTTTCCAGCGCTCAGCCGAGCTCCTGTTCCTCGATGCCCCGTGGCCGCCGGAGGAGATTCGACGGCTGGTTTTCCGGCTGGTGGAGGCCAACGCCTCGCGGGAGGCGGGGGTGCAGCTGGTGCTCACCGGGGGGTACTCGCCCGACGCCTTCACGCCCACCACCCCCAACCTGATCATCGCCGAGACCGAGGTCCGGCCCTACCCCGCCGAGCAGTACGAGCAGGGGGTGAAGGTCATCACCCAGCGCAACCTGCGCGAGCTGCCCGAGGCCAAGACCACCGACTACCTGATGGCCGTGCGGCTGATCCCCCGGATGCGCTCCCTGGGCGCGGTGGAGGTGCTCTACCACGACGGGCGGCGGATGCTCGAGGGGGCCCGCTCCGGCCTGGGGATCGTTACCCAGGAGGGGGTGTTGGTCACCGCGGGGAGGGATGTGCTGGAGAGCGTCACCCGGCGCAGGCTCCTGGGGGTGGCGCGCGAGCTGCTGCCCGTCGAAAGGCGGGACATCTCGCTGGAGGAGTTTTTCGCCGCGCCGGAGGTGTTCCTCCTCAGCTCGACCCGTGGGGTGATGCCGGTGACGCAAGTGGACGAGCGAAAGGTAGGCAGCGGCCAGGTCGGCCCCCACACCCGCCGCCTGATGCAGGCCTTCCAGCAGCACGTGGAGGAGTACCTCACCGCTCGGGCTAGCCTTGCTCCGAGGCCGCAAAGTTCAGGCCATTGAAGCGCTGCTGGGCTGCCTGGAAGCCCTCCGCCACCCAGACCTTGACCCCTTCCGCGGCGGCCTCGAGCACCCGCTCTAACACCGGCAGCTGATCGGGCCGAAAGCCACTCAAGACCCAGCTCGCTCCCTCCTCCGGGCGTTTAGGTTTGCCGATGCCGATCCTGAGACGATGAAAGCCGGAGGAGCCCAGGGCCTGGGTGATGGACTCGAGGCCGTAATTCCCGGCGTTCCCGCCCCCGCTTTTGAAGCGGAGCTTCCCCAAGGGCAGATCCAGCTCGTCGTGGACGACCAGGATGCGCTCCTGCGGGATCTTGTAAAAGCGGGCGAAAGGGGCCACCGCCCTGCCGGTGGCGTTGTAGTAGGTGAGGGGCTTCATGACCCAGCCTCTCTCGCCCCCTAGGCTAAGCTCGGCGATCCCCGCCTCCCCCTGGATACGGAACTCGAGGCCCAGCCGATCCAGCACCCGCCAGCCCACGTTGTGCTTGCTGCTTAGGTACTGCGCCCCGGGGTTGCCCTGTCCGACGACTAAAAAACCCATGGCTCATCCATAGAAAAACGCCGATGGCCGCGGTAGGCCATCAGCCGTAGGCCACGATCTGCCGGCCCTACTCTTCTTCGGCCTTGCCCTTCTTGATCACCTCGGGTTCGGCGGCGGCAGGGGCCGCAGCTTCGGCGGCCAACTTCTCGGCGTCCTCGGGCGGCACGATGGTCACCACGGTGGAGTCGCCCCGCATATTGAGCTTGACCCCTTCGGGCAGCTTGAGATCGGAGAGGTGAAGGCTATCCCCGATGCCCAAACCGCTCACGTCTACCTCGATGAAATCGGGGATGTTGCGGGGGGAAACCTTTACTTCGACGTCGCGCAACACGGTGTCCATCACCCCACCTAGCCGCACGCCCTGAGGGGTGCCCACGAATTTCAGCGGCACGTACATCGCCACCGGCTCATCGGAGAGGGCATAAAAATCCACATGGGCCGGGCGGCGCTTGCGCTTGTCGAGGTTGACCTGCCGCACCAGCACGTCTTGGGTTTGGCCCTCGAGCTCGAGGGTGATCACGTGGTGGATGGAGGCTTGACGGAAGACCTTGTCGAACTCACCGAGGTCCACGTAGACCTTTTTGTTGATCTGCTTGTTGTAAAGTATGCCGGGGATTTTGCCCGAATCCCGCAGCCGCTCGGGGTTTTCGCTTTCGCGGTAATAGGCTTTGAGCCGGTATTCCATACACCTTCTCCTTGGTTGGGTGCCGGGCGGGGGTCGCCCAAACACAAGCCTTCCGAGTTTACCACACGGCTGGGGAAGAAGGAAGGGTGAGATTCGGCGAGTTGGGGAAGACCGCGGCCTCAGCGGGGGATTTGGAGGCCCCCGCCCGTTCATAGCCAAGAGCGCAGCCGGCGCACCGAGGCCGGCAGGACTTGTTCAGCGGGGCCGCTCAGGCGGCATTCAAAAGCCATAAAGCCATCAAAACCGATCTCCCGCAAGGCGGTGAAGACCGAGGCGAAATCGCTGTGGCCAGCGCCGGGCTCGAGGCGGTTCGAATCGGCCAGATGGACGTGGGCGAGGTATCGGCCCGCCTTTCGGATCGAGCGGGGAAGCTGGGCTTCCTCGATGTTCATGTGATAGAGGTCGGCGATCACCTTGACCGATTCCAAGCCGGTTTCCTGGCAGTAAGCCGCGGCCTGCTCGAGGGTGTTGACCATGTGATCCTCGTAGCGGTTCAAAGGCTCGAGGAAGAGGGTGGTGCCCACCTTTTTGGCGTATTCGCCCAGGGTGCGCAGGGCCTCGAGCAGGATGCGGTGATCCTCCTCCGCGCCGCGCGGGGGCTCAAAGGGGGGCAAGCGCTTGGAGAAGATGCCGTAGGCGGCGGGCGTGACCACCCCGCGCGCCCCGATCTGGGGGGCGGTCTCGAGCAGGAACTTCATCCGCTCGAGGGCCTCCCGGCGCTTCTCCGGGTCGAACTCCCCGATAAACGGCCCGCCCGCCAGACAGATCGAGGACAGCACCACGCCGGACCGGGCGGCTTCTCGTAGCTCGGGCAAGCGCCCGCCGAACTCGCCGCGGCTCTTGGCCAGGATCTCGATCCCCTCAAAGCCCGCGCTCTGGGCGAAGGCCCACTTCTCGAGCAGGCTGCCTCCGGGCAAAAGGTGTTCCTGGGCGGCCAACTTCACGCGACCTCCTGAAAATCCAACATCACCTGCACGGCCTCCGCTGGCTGCTGATCGAGGAGTTCATAGGCTCGGGCGGCTTCCAGGGCAGGGAAGACGTGCGAGACCAACGCCCTCAGCTCGAGCTTTTCCTCTACCGCCAGCCGCATCACGGTCTGCTCGAGCCGGAGCCGATCCCAGCGGTGATCGAGGCCGGGGTGTACCCCGGAGGTCTGGGAGCAGATCAGTTGAATGCGGTTGTGGTGAAACTCCTCCCCCAGCCGGAGTCCGGTCCCTTCCCCCTGGAAGAACCCTCCGACCACCACCTTCGAGTTATAGGCGGTGGCCCGGATCGCCTCGTGCAAGGCGGTATAGGAGCCGGTGGCCTCCAAGCTTGCGTCGGCCCCCCGGTTGTGGGTGAGGGCTTTGATAGCCTCGGCGGGGTTTTCTTGGCGAAAGTCTATCGTCTGGAGGCCGAGCTTCCGGGCCAGCTCGAGGCGTTGTTTGATTCCATCCACGGCCACAACCTCCGCCCCGTTCAACCGAGCCAGCTGGGCCGCAAGGATCCCTACCACCCCTAACCCAAACACCGCCACCGTATCTCCCAACCGAACCTCCGCGTCGTGAACCATGTTGAGGGCAATCGCGCCGATGCGGGCAAAGATGCCTATCCGCGGATCCCAGCTTTCGCCCCTCAACCGCCTTGGAGCTGTGACCTCCTCGCTCAACACAGCCGAGCTGCGATGCCCCCACGAACCCCAGACCACCTGCCCGACCTCGAGCCTCCTTACCTGCGAGCCCACCTCCACGACCTGGCCCACCTGCTCGTAGCCGATGCCCCGCAGGGGATACTCGAGCCCCGCCTGACCCGGCACGAAGAGGCGTCGTTCGGGATCCCAACGCTTCTCGAGGTAGGGATTGGTACCGCGGTACTGGGTGAGTTCGGTGCCCGCCGAGATACCCGAGTAGAGGGTACGCACCCGGACCTCGCCGGGTTGCAGCGGAGGGTCAGGGTACTCTTGCAGCTGAACGGTTCGGGGAGCGGTGAACACCACCTGGATGCCCACGGCCTACCTCCACCACAACACCATCGCTGCCGTCCAGGAAAACTCTCCTCCGCCCAACCCGGCCCCGGTGGTGGGGTGATAGTATTCGCTGAAACCGGAGAGTTCCGCTAGCTTGAGGGCGTCCTGGCGCAGGCGCTCGGCGGCTTCGGGGTAGCCGTACTCGACCAACCCCCGGGCGATGAGGTAGTTCATGATGGCCCACACCGGGCCGCGCCAGTAGCGCTGGGGCTCGAACTTGGGGTGGGTGGGGTCGGTGCTGGGCACCAGGTAGCGCACCCGCTCGGCCCAACTTTCCAGCGTCCGCACCAGCCGTTCGGCCCTCAGGGGGCTGCTGGTTCCGGCGTAGAGGGGCAAAAAGGAAGCCGAGGTCCCCACCCGGATGGGCGCGTCCTGTACTCGGTCGTAGTTGTGGTAAAGCCCGGCTTGCTCGTCCCAGAGCGTCTCGATGGCCCCCTGGCTGGCCTCGAGCCAGCCCGCGATCTCGGCCTCGTCGCCAAAGCCGAAGCGCTGCGACAGCCACAGCAAGTCGCGGTTGGCGCGGTGCAGCACGCAGTCGATGAGCAGGCTGACCACGCGGAAGGGGCACTCGCGGTGCAGGCGCAGCTGGTCGTAGCCGGCGCGCTTGTAGACCTCGAGCAGCGATAGAAAGCGGTCGTACTCGGCCTTGTGCGGACGCTGGCTGGGGTCTACGTGGCTGGTGTCGCGGCGGGTGTAGGGGGGGAGATGGGGGTCCACCGGGACGCGGGCCAAGGCCTCGTCCCAGGCCGGGCTGTTGTCGGCGCCGGTCTCCCAGGGGTGGAAGGTGGTCATGAGGCCGGTGTTCTGCGGGTCGCGCTCGCGCTTGAACCAGCGGTGGTAGGCCAGGATCTTGGGGTAGAGGGCGCGGGTTTTTTCTTCCGCCAGCGCTTTATCCTGGGCCTGCTCGAGCATCCAGCGCACGAAGGTCGCCACCACCGGCGGCTGGGTGATGCCCGAGGTGGGCGGGGTATGGGGGGTGCCCCAGCGCTCGGGCCCCGGAAAATAGCTCGACTCCGGCCTATGGAAGACGATGTGGGGCAGCATCCCGCTTTCCCACTGGCCCCGGAAGAGCGTCTCGAGTTCCTGCCAGGCCCGCGCCTCGTCGATCCTCATCCAGCCCAGCGCGGTGAAGCCCGCGTCCCAAAGCCACTGAAACGGGTAGAGCCCGGCGGTGGGCACGGTGAAGCCGCCGCGGTCGTTGGCCCTGAGGATGCGGGTGGCCTCCTGCTCCAGCGATTCTCGTGTCTTCATGCTGGCCTCGCGTGGGGGAGCGATTGGCCGCTCGCCGGGTCGAGCCAGCGCAGGCGGCCCGGCTGGGGCCTGAGCCACAGGGTTTGCCCGGGTCTGGCGGCGAAGTCGGGGGGCACCGTGACCTTGAGCGGCTGCTGTTCGTAGCTCAGCGTCAGCAGCAGGTGCGATCCCAGCGGTTCGACCACCAGGACACGGGCGGGAAAGCTCTGGGGTTGGGGCTCGAGGTGGGCCTCGAGGTCTTCGGGCCGCACCCCCAGCAGGACCTCCTTGCCCGGCGGGGAGGAGGGTAACTCCAGGGTCAGCGACTCGATCCGGGCCTGGCTGCCCTCCACCGGCAGCCGCAGGAAATTCATCGGCGGGCTGCCGATGAAGCCGCCCACGAAGGTATCGGCAGGCTCCTGATAGACCTTCATCGGCTCGTCGTACTGCACCACGCGTCCGGCGTTCATCACCGCGATGCGGTCGGCCAAGCTCATGGCCTCCACCTGGTCGTGGGTCACGTAGAGGGTAGTGGTGCGGCTTTCGGCCAACAGGCGCTTGAGTTCGGCCCGCATCTCCAGGCGCAACAGGGCATCGAGGTTGGATAAGGGCTCATCCATCAAGAGCACCTCAGGTTCGACGGCCAGGGCGCGGGCCACCGCCACCCGCTGGCGCTGCCCACCCGAGAGCTGCGCAGGGTAGCGCTCCAGCAGCCCCTCGATGTGCATGAGCGTGGCGGCCCGCTCCACCTGGGCTTTGATCCGTTCGGCTGAGGCCTTTTGCATCCTGAGCCCAAAGGCGATGTTCTCGAAGACGGTGAGATGGGGAAAGACCGCGTAGTTTTGGAAGACCATCGCGATCCTGCGCGAGCGCGGGGGTAGGGCCGTCACGTCGCGCTCCCCGATGAACACCTGTCCCTCGTCGGCGTGCTCGAGCCCGGCGATGATGCGCAGCAAGGTGGTCTTGCCGCAGCCCGAAGGCCCCAAGAGCACCACGAACTCCTGGTCGCGCACCTCGAGCGAGACCCCATCCAGGGCTTTCACCCTGCCGAAGAGCTTTACGATGTTTTGCACTCGAATTCCGGCCATAGATCTCCTAGCAGGCTCACCGGTTGGCGATCCCCCACAGCGTGAACAAATAGCGCCGGATGGCGAAGATGAACACCAGCGCGGGCACGATCAGGAAGAAGCCGCCGGCGAAGCGGAAGGGGAGGGGGGAGTCGTTGAGGGCGGTGAGGAGGAAGGCGGGGAGGGTGCGCTCGCGCAGGGTGAGCAAGGTGGCGGCGAAGACCTCGTTCCAGGAGATCACGAAGGCGAAGATGGCCGTGGCGGCCAGCCCGGGCAGGGCCAGGGGCAGCACCACCTTGAGGAAGGCCTGGATGCGGGTGCAGCCCAGGGTCCAGGCGGCCTCCTCGAGCTCTTTGGGGATCCCCAGGAAGAGGCTGCTGGTCACCAGCACCGCGAAGGGCAGGGCCAGGGCGGTATGCACCAGGGCTACGCCCAGCGCGGTGTCGTAAAGCCCCAGGCGGATGAACTGTACCGAAAGGGGGACGGCCAGGATGGCCAGCGGGAAGGCGCGGGTCATGAGGATGAGCAGGCGGTAGGCGTCGGCCCCGGCAAAGCGGTAGCGGGCCAGGGCATAGCCGGCGGGAGCGCCCAGGAGCACCGCGAAAAGCAGGGTCAGGCCGGCGACGATGACGCTGTTGCCGATGGCTTTGCCCACCCCCGCGACCCCGAAGAAGAAGGCGATGGTTTCTAAGGAGAAGCGTTGTGGCAGGATGCCCTTGGGCCAGGCGAACACCGAGGCCCGGTCGCTGAAGGCCAGCGTGGCGATGAGGAAGATGGGCACCAGCACCCATAGCGCCAGCAGCACGGCCAGCGCCAGATAGATGGTGCGGGGGTTCACGCGGCTACCTCCTGTCGGGGGCGCAGGAGCCTGAGGTAAAGCAGCGTCGCCAGCCCCGAGATGCCCAGGATCAGCACCGCGTACGCCGCCGCTACGCCGGGGTTCTGGTAGGCGTTGTACCAGAAGTAGGCTTCCCCGGCCAGCACCGGCAAGTTGCGCCCACCCAGCGCCACCACCACCGCGAAGACTTCCAGCGCCAGGATCGTCCGCAGGATCAGCGCCACTTGCAAGCTGGGCATCAGCAAGGGCAGCGTGACCCGCCAGAACCGCCGCCAGGGCGTCGCGCCGAAGACCTCGGCGGCCTCGCCGTACTCCTTGGGGATGAGCTGCAACCCCGCCACCAGGATCACGAAGACGATGGCCGTCGCCCGCCAGACCTCCGCCGCCACCACCGCCAGAAAGAGCATCGCCGGGGTCTCGTAGCTCAGCCACAGCCTCGGCTCCTGGATGAGCCCCAGGGCTTGCAGGAAGCTGTTGAGGTAGCCCCGCTCGGTGAAGATCGAAAGCCACACCAGGCCCGCCGCCAGATCGGAGATGCCCAGGGGAATCGTCCAGACGTACAAAAACAGGTCGCGCCCCTTGGAGATTCCCCCCAGCAGCATGGCCATGCCCAGGGCTAAGATTACCTGCAAGGGCACCACCACCACGGCCAGGAGCACGGTGTATTTGACGGCATCCTTGAAGTAGAGGTCGGCGGCCATGCGCTGGAAGTGCTCGAGCGTCCACCCCTCGCTTCCCCGCACCGACAGCAGCAAGGCCTCCACCAGCGGCCAGGCGAACAAAAACAGCAGGAAGATCACGCTGGGCAGGACCAGCAGGTAGGGGATGTACCGTTCACTGCGCATAGGCTCCTTTGGCTGTCAAATCCTGAAGCAGCTGGCGCGGGTCGTGCGTCGTACGCAAAAAGCCAAACGCCAAACGCAAGACGCCTTGACCCTAGACCCTCGACGCCCGCGGGAAGGGGTAACCACGAGCCACGCGCTGCGGGTCATACGCCTTCGACCATCACTCTGGCTAGTTCACCGGGCAGGGGCCTTCGCTGGCGGGGTCGGGCGACCAGCAGGGGGCCTTGGTGTCGTTCATGACCCGCCGCAGGTTGACGGCCTCGCTGTCGAGCACGCGCCGGATCTCCTCACCCCGCAGGATGATGCGGGCGAAGGTGTCCTGGAAGACCTTGTTGTACTCCCCGCCCTTGGCCCCCAGGCCCACCGGCAGCAGGCTGGGCAGGGCGACATTGCTCTGGGCCTGCCGGGCGATGGCATCCGCAGCCATGCGGGTGCCCTGCGGGAGGTTGTCGGGGAGCTTGATCTGGATCACCGGGAAGAAGCCGTTTTGTACCAGGGTGGCGATCTGTACCTCGGGACGGGTTAGGTACTCGATGAGGGCCACCGCCCCGGCCCGGCTGGGGGCGCCTTTAGGAATCCCCAACCCGGCCAGCACCGGCATGAAGCCGCGGCCATAGGGCCCGATGGGAGCGGGGAAGGCCACGAAGTCGTTGGGCCGCTGGTTGAGCGCATCGCGCAGGCGGGCGATGTGGTCCCAGGCCACCCACACCTCGCCCGACAGGAGCGGCTCTTGCATGAAGTCGTAGGTGGTGGCTTGGGGGTTGACGTACTGCCAGATCTCCTTAAACTCGGCCCACATGTTCTCGGCTTCTTCGCTGCGGAACTTGCTCACCGCGCTCTTGGTGTAGGAGGGGTAAAGGTAGCCCTGGGTGAAGCGGTGCATCAGCCCCCGGGGGCCAGCGGGGAAGCCCAGCAGGCGCTTGCCGGTGGCTCTTTGCAAATTGGCCCCCCACTCTTTGAGCTGGGAGTAGGTGAGGGTGTTGAGGCTGGCCTTGGCCGGAAGATACGGCAAGGCTTGCTTGTTCGCCACCATGATGTAGGTGGCCTGCATCCAGGGGATGTAGTACTGGTTGGCCGTGCCCATCTTGCCCAGGCCGACGAAGGTGGGGGAGAACTTGCGCTCTTTGAGCTGAGCCATCACGTCATCCACCGTGTCCATGGCCCCGGCGGCGATGAGGGGCGGGAAGTCGCCGTGCAGCCCCCCCACCAGGCTGACGTTGACCCTACCGGTCTTGGCCTCGGAGAGAATCCGGCTGGTGAAGGGGGCGTTGTCCTCGGGGATGAACTCCACCCGCCCGGAGAAGTCCTTGAGGATGACCTGGCGCATGCGCTGGGCCTCCTCGATGGGGGTGAACTGGGTGGAGACAAACAACACCGATGGCGATTGGGCGAACACCGCGGCCAGGGCCACCAGCGCCGCCCCCATCAGACTGAAGCCGATCCACTGCCTTCTCATACCAAACCTCCTTCTAGCTTTGCGGCGGCCCATCCGACCCCCGCAGGATCAACTCGGGCACCCAGATCTCCTGCAACTCCTCGGCGGCGGCCCCCCCCAGCCGCGCCAAGAGCATCTCCACCAGGCGCCGGCCCATGGCGTGGAAGGGCTGGTGCAGCGTGGAGAGGGGAGGGTCGGTGTAGTGGGCTAGGGGAATGTCGTCGTAGCCGATGACCGAAACCTCCCGCCCGGCCTTGAGGCCCCGCTCGCGCAGGGCCCGCAGGGCTCCGAGGGCCATGAGGTCGTTGGCGCACAGCAGGGCGGTGGGGGGCCGGGGTAAGCCCAGCAGGGCCTGGGTGAGCCGGTAGCCGCTCTCCTCGCTCAGGTCGCCCTCGAGCACCCACTCCGCCCGCAGGGGAAGGCCCGCTTCCGCCAGCGCCCGTTGATACCCCTTCAGGCGGTGCTGGGCGAAGTTGAGTTCGTGAGGGGCTCCGATGTAGGCGATGTGGCGGTGGCCCAGGTTCAGGAGGTGCTGGGTGGCTTTGTGAAAACCCTGCTCGCCGTCGATGTCCAGGTAGGGGAAGGGCTCGTCGATCAGGTCGCTGCGCCCGTGGGCCACGAAGGGGACCTTTCGCTTGAGCAGGTACACGATGCGCTCGTCCAGGCGGCGGGTGCGGGCGAGCACCAAGCCGTCCACCCGCTTGCTCTCGACCAGGCGCTGGTAGCAGGAGAGCTCCTGGGGACCCGGGGGGCTGGTGGTCACCAGTAAGTCCAGGCCCACCTCGGACAGCCCCTCGCCCAGGCCAGCCAGCAGCTCCAGGAAAAACGAATCGGCGAAGCGCCCCTGCGGCGCGGGAATCACCACCCCCACGGTCTCGGCCCGGCCTTTGCGCAGGCGCTGGCCCAGGGGGTTGGGGCGGTAGCCCAGCCGGGCGGCGGCCTCGAGCACCCGCTCCCGGGTGGCCGCGCTCACCCGGCTGGAGTTGTTGAGCACCCGCGAAACGGTGGCAATCGAGACCCCAGCCAAGGCCGCCACCTGGCGAATGTCGGGGGAATGGGAGTCGGGCACAAAACCTCCACCGGGGCTAAAAACCCCATTGCTGAGATGATGTAAACGTTTTCTATACCCTAGCACTTGTTCAGGGTTTGGTCAAGGGCCCGCAGGGCGGCGGGCCGGTGGAGGGGGGGTGGGTTTTTCTTTACACTGGAGGGAAGTGTATGAAGATTCATACCCAGTTCGCTCCAGGCAAACCGCTGTTCTCCTTCGAGTTCTTCCCGCCCAAGACCGAGGAGGGCGAGGCCCAACTTTTCCGCACCTTGCACGTCTTAAAACCGCTCCAGCCGGCTTTCGTCTCGGTGACGTATGGGGCAGGGGGGAGCGCGCGAGGCAAAACGGTGGAGTGGGTAGGGCGGATCAAAAAAGAGGTGGGGCTCGAGGTCATGGCCCACCTGACCTGCGTGGGCGCGACGCGCGAGGAGATAGGCGAGGTGCTGGAGCAGCTGCGTCAGGTAGGGGCCGAGAACCTCATGGCGATTCGGGGTGATCCTCCTAGAGGCCAGCAGGAGTTTCGCCCGGTAGAGGGCGGCTTCCGCTACGCCAATGAACTCATAGCCTTCATCCGCGAGCGCTACGGCGACGCGTTCTGCATCGCCGGGGGCGCTTATCCCGAGGGGCATCCGGAAGCGCCTAGCCTCGAGGCCGATCTGCGCAACCTCAAACGCAAGGTGGATGCCGGGCTGGATTTCCTGGTTACCCAGCTTTTTTTCAACAACGCCCTGTACCTGGGTTTCGTCGAGCGGGCCCGCAAGGTGGGGATCGAGGTGCCCATCGTGCCGGGGCTGATGCCCATCACCAACTTGGCCCAGGTGCGCCGCTTCACCGAGATGTGCGGGGCCAGCCTGCCGGGGCCGCTCTTGGCGCAGCTCGAGAGGTTCGCCGACGACCCGCAGGCGGTGCTCGAGATCGGGGTGGAACACGCCACCCGCCAGGCGCTGGAGCTGCTCGAGGCGGGGGCGCCGGGGATTCACTTCTATACCCTCAACAAATCCCCCGCCACCCGCTGGGTAGTCGAGAACCTGCGCAGCCGGATGGCCCGATCCGCTTGATGTGTGCCCTCCCCAACATCCTGGGCCTCAGGCTTGGGATAATGCGGGTATGAGACTGGACGGGAAAGTCTACCTCCTCACCGGTGGCGGTGGCCCGGTGGCGGCCGCCATCGCGGAGACCTTCGCCGCCGCGGGGGCCAGGTTGGCGCTGGCCGATATCCACGCCGAGGCCGTCCAAGAGCGCGCAAGGCGGCTAGGGGGGCTGGGGTTTGGCCTCGATCTGACCGACTACGCGGCCACCGAGGCCCTGGTGAGGGAGGTACGAGGCCAGATGGGGCGGCTGGATGGGCTGATCCATACCGTGGGCGGCTTTGCTTTCGGGCCGGTCCGGGACGCCGACCCGGAAGTCTATGAGCGGATGTTCGAGCGCAACGTGAAGACCCTGTTTTACGCGGTGCGGGCGGTGCTGCCGGGGCTGCTCGAGCAGAAAGACGGCTTCATCGCCGGCTTCGCTGCCGCTCCTGCCTGGGAGGGAAAGGGGCCCAACAAGGCCCTGTACGCCGCCGCCAAGAGCGCCGCCGCCACCTTCTTGCGCTCGCTAGACGGAGAGCTCGAGGGCACCGATATCCGGGTCGCGATCCTCTACCCCATGGGCACCGTCGACACCCCGGACAACCGCAACGACCAGCCCGGCGCCGACCCCAGCGGGTGGATCGACCCCGGCGAGCTCGCGCAAGCCCTGCTGTTTGCCGCTAGCCGCAGCCGGCGCGGGCGGCTGCTCGAGCTTCCCGTCTTCCCCCCGCGATAGGGGCGGAGCTATAGGGTAACGTAGGAGGGTATGGATTTAGCTACCCTCGTCGAGCAGATCTCCTACCTGGGCATTTTCGCCATCGTACTGCTCGAAACCGGTTTTCTGGTGGGGTTTTTCCTTCCCGGCGACACCCTGCTCATCACCGTGGGCCTGCTGGCGGCGACCGAGAAGATGAGCCTGCCGGTCTCGCTCTTGGCCCTATTTTTGGGTTCGGTATTGGGCAACAACCTGGGCTACTACTGGGGCCGCTTGCTGGGACCCCGGCTCAAAACTCGGGTCCGTCCCGACCTCTACGCGCGGGGGCAGCGTTTCTTTGAGCGCTTCGGGGTCTTGGCGATTGTCTTCGGCCCTTTCGTGCCGGTGGTGCGCACCCTGACCCCCTTCTTATCGGGTTCGCTAGGGGTTCCCTGGCCGCGCTTCGCCCTGTTGAACCTTGTCGGAAGCATCCTCTGGACCCAGGGCGTGACCCTGGCGGCTTGGCGGGTGGGAGAGTTCTTCCCTCACCTAGACCGCTACATCCTGCTGATCGTGGCCCTAGGGGTGCTGGTGGGGGCGGTTCCGGCGGGCCTCGAGTATGTGCGCCACCGCGGGGGGGGCGCGCGGAAAAAGTCAAAAGGCCAACAGCCCCCTCCGGGTCAGCAGCCATAAAAGCCGCGGGACAGGCGGTTTAGGCCAGGGGCGAGGCTTTGCCCGGGGGAAAGGCGGCAAAGTTCCGGGGGCGACCTTCGTCGGAATTGGCCCAGGCCATCCCTCCTACGCGCGCCACCAAGCCCGGCGCGGCTTCTGCGGCAGGTGGATGCCCAGAAAGGCCCCCACCGAGTCGGCCAGCAGATCCAGCACGTCGGCCTGTCGCCCGGGGACAAAGCTTTGGTGAAACTCGTCGCTGAGGCCATAGGCGACCGCGATGGCCCAACCCCAGCGCGGGCTACCGCTGCCTTTGGCCAGCAGCCAGCCCAACAGCCCATACACCCCGGCATGGACGAACTTGTCCCAGGGAGAGGGGATGCCTACCCGCTCCCCACTTTGGGAGGAGAGGTAGAAGATCCCCCCCATCCAGCCCAGGGCGAGGATCAGGTATAGGGGGCGGATCACCCCTCCGCCTCCACCAGCTCCACCAGCACCCCGCCTGCCCACTTGGGGTGTACGAACGCGACCGGGTGCCCCCCAAATCCGGGCCGGGGGCTGCTGTCGATCAAGGGTGCGCCTTCGGCCGCGAGCCGGGCCAGCTCGGCCCGGATATCCCGGGTGGCGAAGGCCAGGTGGTGCAGCCCTGGCCCGCGCTTTTCGATGAACTTGGCGACGGCGGAGTCGGGGCGAGTAGCATAGAGGAGTTCCAGCCGATCCGCTCCGCTGCGCAGCATGTATACCTGAACGCCTTGGCTTTCCACGCGGCCTTGGGCCTCGAGCCTATACCCCAGCCGCGCGTAGAGTTCGGCGGCTTGCTCGAGGTCGGTTACGGCGATTCCTACGTGATGTAGCTTCATGCTACCAAGGTATCCCAACGTTCCAGTAAACGCGGTGGAGAAAAACGGGCTAGTCGTATCGCCAGGCCTCTAGGGGCTCACCGGCAGCAGGCTGACCGGGCCGTAGGCCAGGTGGGTGGGGGTGAACCCCAGGGCCTTGGGACCGAACGGGCTTTGCAAGCTGGGGTCGCCTTGCAGGTCGTAGATCACCAGCTCGGCGCCCCGGCCCAGGTAGAGGTAGTTGTCCAGGCTGACGAGCCCGGCCTGGTAGGCCTCCTCGGGGTTGGTGGTGGGCAGCAAGGTGTTGCCGTCCAGCCGGGCGAAGCCCTTAGGGCCGAACCCCACGATCAGGCCCTGCCCGGCGGTGAGGCTGGAAAGCCCCCGATCCGGGATTCGGCGGGGCGCAGAAGGGGTGGCGGTAGAGGAGGTGGGGGTCCAGGTAACGCCCTCGCTGTTGCCGTTCAGGCTATCGCTCAGGAGCACGTACAGCTGCCCCAGCGGGTAGCGGAAGTCGCGGAGCTGGGGCAAGACCAGCGCGCTGGTGAACGGCTGCTGGTAGATGGTGGTGGGCGTATTGCTGGGATCGGGAAAGAATCCCAGGGTGAAGTTGTTGCCCGCCCCGTCTACGTAGGCCAGGCCGTCCCCCGGCCCCAGGGCGAAGCGGGCGTTCTCCGAGAGCGAGGCCAGAATAGCCAGGTTGAGCTGGTCGCTGCTGGTGAGCCCGGGGGTGCTCTGAAGGGGACGCCAAAGCTGTAGGCTGCTACCGCTGCGGCAGACCACCAATAAGTAGCTCGAGCCCGGGCGCAGATAGCCGCTGGGACAGGAGAAAGCGGGGCTCAGATTTTGCGTCAGGGTTTCCGTCGGCAGGGGGGTTTGGTCGCAGTCGAAGGAGGGGATCTGCCCGATCTGAGGGCCTTCCTTGATGGCGCTGGTGTCGTAGCGGAGCAGGCTCGAGGGGGTCAGCACCCACAGCTTGCGCGCGTTCTGGTCGAAGAAGAGGTCGAGTATATCGGCCCTCACGTTGCAGGTTGCTAAAGGGGTGAGCGGCTGCGAAAACTCGGGGCGGTCGGGGCGCAGGGCGAGAGAGTTGTAGAAGCGAATCTGCTGGCCGCCCGCCGCCACGAAAAGCTGCGGCACGGCCTCGCCGGTGCTCCCGCTACAGGCCGAAAGGGCTAGCCCTAAGCCTATGGCGATCCCTGCCAATCGGAACCACGGTAGTCTCATGGGGTACTCCTGTTGCCGAGCCCGGGGAATTGAAAGCCGCTTTGGTCGAGGAGGAAGTCGGCGGCCTGTCCGCCGTAGAGGAAGGAGAGGGTGGCGGCGTTTTTCTGGGCGTCGAGGGTGAAGCGCATGGCCCAGCAGCAACGGTCCAGAACAACCACGATGCGCGGCTTGAGCAGGCCCAGAAGGGAATCCCCGGGAAAAGCGCTGGCGCTGCCGCTGAAGAAGGCGCTGAGGAAAAGCCGCGTGCGCTCGGCGCCCACGAAGCTGAAGGTGGGGCCAAAGTCGCTCACCACGAGGGCGAACTTACCGCTATCGGGTGTGCGGTTGAGGTTGAGCCCGCCCTGGATGGCTAGGCCCGGGGGGTCTTCGGGCAAGAGCGGGGCCGGGAAGACCTCGAGGCCCCCGACGAAGCTGAGCGTTTGCAGGTAGTGGTAGGGCTGGTCCCGCTCGGGGAAGTGCCATACTCCCCGCAGGGTCAGGGTACGACCGGGGTCGCGGAGGATCTGGCTGAAGCTGAGCAGCGGGTTCTTGACATACCCGTCGCGAAAGTACCACACCCCATTTAGGCTCAAGTTGGTGTTGCTGAAGCTGTTGCTGTAGGCCAGGGTAAGGTTGGCGGTGTCCTCGCTGGGGTCGGTGATGGCCGGGTCGGGGATCTGGAAGCGGAACGCATCGCTGAAAGACAGGCTGTGCACACCCCAGATGGCCCGGGCGCTGCCGGAGAGGGTAGCCGGGGTGTTTTGCGCGGGGTTGGCGTCGGTGACGGTTTGGCTGAGGGTATAGCTGTCCAGGTTGTCGCGCAGGGTGAGCGAGAAGGTGGTGTTCTGACCCCAACCGGTATTCAGGTCGCGGGCGTGCGAGAGCGAGACGTTACCGCCTGGTAGGGCATAGCCCGCGCTCAAATTCAGCGGCCCCCAGCGCTGCACCCCCCGCTCCTGCCAGTCCCAGTTGTAGCTGGTGTTGACCCCGAAGCTGAAGGGTTGCGGGGTGTACTGGAGGGAGCCGGAGGTGGTGAGGTTCTTGCCCTCGTTGAGGTCGCGGGTGTGGGTCAGGGTGGTGCGCAGCGGGCTCGAGGAGTAGCCCAGGGTAAGGGTTAGCGCATCGTAGGGGCTGGTGTTGAGCACCCCCGGGTTGAGGCTGTTCTCGAGCAGCCGCGTGGTGGAAGCTGAGAGGCTGAAAGGCCCCTGGGTATAGTTCAGGTTGATTCCCAAGCGGGTCTGGCGGGTGGCCCGCTGGGAGGGGGAAGGGTCTACCCCGGAGAAGGGGTTCTCTCCCTCGCGGGCGGTGCGGTTGAGGCTCAGCGAGAGGCTGAAGGACCCTAGCACCTGGCGGAAGCTGGCCGAGGTGGTCCAATCAATCTGGCGCTCGTATTCGCCGTCCGGGTTGCGGGTGCTGTAGTAGTAGCCCAAGAAGCGGTTGCTGAAGCTGAAAGAGGCCCCGCTCCAGAGCTGGGCATTGTACGATTCGGCGTGCTCGAGCAGGGCCCGCCCGGCGTAGCCGTAGCTGCCGAAAGCCTGGCGGGCGCTGCGGTTGGCCGGGTTGGGTGGCGCCCCGTAGATGCCGACCACCATCCGCGCGGTGAGGCTGAAGCCGCCCGCGCGGTACCCCTGGGGGAAGCCCACCTCTACCTCGGGGATGCGCTGCACGTCGCCCGGGCGCGGGGTGAGGGGGTCGTGGTCGATCACCCCGCGCAACGAAAAGCGTAAGGTCGGTTCACCCCGGCGCTTGCTGATGTTCACGTCCACGTCAGTGAGTAAGGCCCGCCCCCCGAGGTTTTCGAAACGGCCGGGCAGCGCATCGCTAGCCGCGTCGTCGCGCTTGAGGTTGACCTCGTAGCGCCAGTCGGGTTCCTCTAGTCTGTACTCCGCGCTGTACTGGAGTTGGGGGACCCCCGGTAGGTTGGGGTTGGGCGGCAGGAGCAAAAAGCGGTAGTGCTCGCGGGCCACGTCGGTACCCCAGTGGTCGAACCCCAACCCCCAGCCGCGGTTCTCGTAGTAGCGCAGCAGGGTGAAGCCGAGGCCGAAATCGCTCACGTAGGGCAAGTCGGCCTGCGCCCACCAGCCCAGGGTGTCGTCCTGGCCGAGCTCGAGCCGGGGTCGCCGCTCCGAGAGGTGAAGCAGCAGCACCGGCAAGTAGAGCACCGGCTGGCCTTTGAGGAGCACCCACACCCCGCGGGCGATGATGCGGTCGCCGGGGTATAGGAGTACCTCCTTGGCCCGGAAGCCATAGTCGTCCACCGCTTGCCCGCAGCGGGCGCAGGGGGTCAGGTAGCCTTCGCTGAGCAGGATCTGCCCGGCGGCCCGTTGGCAGAGAGGGCCGGTGAGGTCGAACTGGCCGGACTGGATCTTGACGCTTATGGCCTCGAAGCTATCGTCGCTGGCGTCAAGATCGAGCTGCTCGGCCTCCACCACCCGGTTTTCCCTGTCGTTGAGCCGTACCGCGCCGAGCAAGTGCAGCTTTTTCCGGGTACGGTTGTAGATGATCCGCTCCGCTTCGATTCGGTCGTCACCCCGCACCATCCGCACCGGGTTGCCGGTGAGGATGATGATCTCCTCCGTGCCCTCGTTGCGCAGCTCGAGCCGGTCGGCCTCGACGATGCGCAGGGTACGGGCTTGGGGAGAACCCTCCGCAGGGGCGCTTTGGGCCAGGGCGGAGAGAAAGAGCAGAAAAACGGCCATTCCCCCGGTCCATTTCATCCACGACCTACAGCTCACCTGCGCCCTACCCCCAGCAGCACAACCCCGGCTACGGCGTAGAGGGTTCCCGGACCCCAGGCTGCGAGCAGCGGCGGCAGGGCTCCCGACTCGCCCATGATCCGGCCCACGCTCCAGGTGGCGTAGTAGAAGAAAGTCAGCACCACTACCCCCACCATACCCAGGTTCCGGCTGCCGCCCAACAAGAAAAACGACAGCCCCACCGCGAAGATCGTGAAGGCAAAAGCAGCGGCGGGCTCGGCCCACTTGCGGTAATAGGCGGTGAGTTCGGCGTGGTAGGGGAGCCCGCTTTGCCGGTACTGCTGGATCCGGCTTCTGAGCTCGGCCAGGGTCAGGGCGGATAGCCCGCCGGGGGCATCCTGGGCCAGCTCGATCAAGGGTACGGTGCCTCTCCCAAAGCGGGCTACCGTGCGGGGGCGGCTCCCGGCGTAAGTGACCCGGCGGCCCCCCCCGAGCACCAACTGCCCCCCTTCAAAGTGGGCGCGTTCAGAAAGCAGGATCTCCTCGGCGGTGATGACCCGCACCCCGCCAATCCCCCCCTCGTCGGCTTGGCCCACGTAGAGGATGCGCCCGTAGGCATCGGTAAAGGTGCTGCCAGGAACCAGCAGCGCTCGAGGCTTTTGAAACACCGCCTGGCGCAACAGGCTCTGCCCCGCCTGGGTAGCCTTGGGGGCGATGCTCTCCCCGATCAGCACCCCGCCGATGAAGAGTACTGCCGCCAACAGCAAAAGCGGGAAGAGCACCCGCAAAGGAGAAATTCCACCGGCCAGAAATGCCTTGAGTTCGGATTCCTCGCCCATTCTCGAGAGCACCAGGAGCAGGGCAAACAGCATCGCTATGGGCAAGCCGCGTACCAAAGCCTCGGGTACCCGGAAGGCCAGGTACTGGGCTATCACCCAAGGGTCGGCTCCCCGTTGCAGCAGCGGGGCCAGCACCTCATACAAGTAGCCCCCGATGAACGCCAGCACGATCACTGCTAACCCGCCCAAGACGGCAGCCCCTACCTCGCGCCAGAGATAACGATCCAGCGGACTCATCGCAATAACCTCACCGTGCCCCAGGCGGCAAGGGCGCCGTACACCAGGTTGGGAAGCCAGGCGCCGTAAGCCCCCCAGACGTCGAACTTGGCGAACTGCGCCGAGGCCGTCCAGAGTACCCAGTAGCCGAAGATCAGGGCCACGATGCCGATAAAAGCCCAGGCTGATTCACGTAAAGACAACCCCACCACAATAGCCAGCCAAGCCAGCACCAAAGCCCCCAGGGCGTTGGCGTAGGTGCGGGCCAGGGTGAAGCGCACCGAAGGGTCTACCCGAGCCGCTGCGTGCAGGTCTGGGAGCCGTAGGGTGAGCGCCCCCGAGGAACTGCTCTGAGGGACGAACCGTGCTGGGAAGGGAAGGGGTTGGCGGCTTACTTGGGTGACTTTGCCGTCCGGGTCCACCCGGTAGGCGTCCTCGAGCTGCCAGGATTTTTCCAGCCAGCGCCCCCGGTCGGCGCTCCAGATGGCTCCTCCGGGTTCGATCACCCGCACGCCCTCGAGGCGGGCCCCCTCAGGGTCGGGGTAGATGTGCTGCGCATAGTAGACCCCCAGACCCTCCGGTGCATAAACCTTATCGCTAAGCACCCCCGAAAGCTGGGCGCCGTAATAGATCCGGTACTGCACGGCGTCGAAACGCGCCTGAGCCTCGGGCTTGATCCAGCCTTCGTTCCATAAGGCTGCCGCCGATACGGCCAAGCCCAACAAGAGCACTGGCCAAATCAAGCTTCTGGGAGGCACTCCTGCTGCGTAGGCCGCTTTGAGTTCGGATTGGCGAATCCAGCGGGATAAGGTGACTAGCAGGGAAAATACCAACCCCAGCGGTAAGGCGATCCCCAGCGTGTAGGGAAGGCGGTAGAGTACCAGTTGTAGCACGTCGGAAAGCGGGGTGTTTTGGCGCAACAACACTCCCGACAGCGAGGAGAGGAGATCTGTGGTCAGCAAGCCGATAAAGATCAGGATGCCGACCGTGTAAAGCCCTAGGGTCTCGCGAATGAGATAACGCCGAAGCATCCTGGGGCAGTATACGCCGTTGGTCGGTGAGAATCGCCCCTGGATTGGCTAAGCCCCGGTTTCGTAGTCCACCGTCGTGAACGACGCGCTCATCCTCGTGCCGGAAGACCCCACCTTCGCTACGTCCCAAGCGGAGAACATAAGGTTTGACGTTCTCCCCAGCCCTAAAAGGGCGGGGATTCTTTCTCGCTCATCGCGAGCTACACGGGTGCGCTGATGCGGATGCCACCGCACACCCGTGGGGAACGCCATTGCCCCAACTACTGGGCCTAAGCCCAGATACTCGACACTACATCCCCATCTCCCAGGAAGACCTCAAGGCCACCCTGCGCTCCCTGAGGTTTTTGCCGTCCGGCGAAGGGGTAAACAAGGGGTAAGGAAAAAAGGAAGTCCCCGGGGCTTACCCCGGGGATTTGCCTTATCCATCGTGGTGGGCGGTAGTGGACTCGAACCACCGACCTCACGCTTATCAGGCGTGTGCTCTAACCAGCTGAGCTAACCGCCCCCGCACCAGCGAGTTCCCAATATAGCGAACTCCTCCCAACCGGTCAAGCTCCGCATTTGCCTGGCGTTTATCTGGCCAGTTGACGAACCTTCCCTCGGTCTATACACTTATATGCGCGCGTCTGGTCTATACCGGCGTGAGCAACGGGGAGTAGCGCAGCCTGGTAGCGCACACGCTTGGGGTGCGTGTGGTCGTGGGTTCAAATCCCGCCTCCCCGACCAGCTATTCGTTGGGCCCGTATAGGAACGTATACGGGCCTTATATTCACCACTTCGGCCACGCTGGAGCCGCCTCGAGCCCGCACTCTACCAGATAGTCTCGTAGAGCTCGGTAGTCCTCTACGGCTACGGGCTTGATGCCGTGGGCCAGGATGCTCTGGTGACGACGATCCAGCAACCCCTGGAGGCGCTGGGCATAATCACCATAAAGGCGCTGGGCGAGCGTACCGGTATACCCACCCCGAACATCCAGGTCGAAGGCCAGGGCCAGCGTCTCCTTGAGCCCGCGCAACCCGCTTGCTCGGTCTTTTAGGTTGACCAAGGCTTCCGGATAGGTCTCGGGCCGCCGCAGCACTACCCCGTGGCGGGCGTAGACATCGGCCTCGGCGGCCAGCTCCAGCGCCCGGTACAGCCGGGCCAGGGCGTCGTCGTAGCGCCCGGCGGCCGCCCGCCGTTCGGCGTTGGCCAGCAGGTCGGCCAATAGCTCGAAGCTGGGCGCGTTACCCCGGTTGAGCAACTCCTGGAGCCGCTCGAGCCCCTGCTTCAACCCCTGCAACACCCGCACCTTGCCGCCGTGGCCCCAGGCCTCGGCCACCGCTAGGGCGGGCTCGAGGTGCTCTCGCAACAGCTTTTGCGCGGCGGCGTGCTGAAAGCGGTCCCAGGCCACCAGCCCCTCCACCACGCCCTTCAAGTGCCGGTAAAAGCGCCGCTCCGAGGGGCTGAGTTCGCGCTGGAGGAGGGCCTCGAGGTGGGCCCCGGCCGCATCCATCTGGCCGATGTTCCAGGCTTGAACGAACTCGCCCCACTCCCGCACCCCGTAGCGCGTGGTGGGGTCTTCCAGCAGCTTCAGCCGCTCGGCCCCGCCGACCACCCTCCCCGCTTCGTCGCGCTGCTCGCCGCCCACGTAGCTAAACGTAACCCCCCGCCCCGAGAGCGCCAGCACCACCCCCGCCACCATGGGCTTGGTTCCCCCGGTCACATCGGCCACCACGCTGCGGGCTTCCCACTCCAGCGCCTTGCGCAAGGCCTGCTGAGCTACGCGGTAACTCTCCGTGAGGCTTTCGGGATCGTCCAGCAAAAAGGTGTGGTGGCGTAGGTTGGCGCCATACTCCCGCACCAACTCCGCCGCCACCACCTGAGAATCCTGGCTGGCGATAAAAACCACCCCATCCGGCGCGTGCTCCGCAAGGCTGAACTCCACAGGAGCCCGGCTGTGGCCTACTGTAGCGATGAGCACCTGTTTTATCTCCCGCATACCGACATGCTAACAGGAATGTTGCGATCCCCTTACGGGGCTTTTTGTTTGCGAATTATCCCGCCCGGTCACTCGAAAAGCGATTAGCTGAGAGGCTTGCCGCATCACGCCGGGGTCAATCCCACCGGCAGACCCTTGAAGCATTTGGTTGATGAACGGGGTGTTATGCCCGGCTTCGCGCCCTCCAGGGGAAAAAGCGGTGAGCTTCGTCCAGCACCGTCAGCACGTCGGGCATGCGGCCAGGATGCCTTTGCCTGGGCCCGACTTGCCCACGATGAGGATGCGGAAGGTTTGCCTACCGGCCACGTTCGAACTCCGAGACTGCTACAACCGGAACTTTTTCTTTTATGGCAGCCTGGTACAGGGTTTTGTCCAGGGTGAAAAATGTCAAACGCGGCCTGAACAACAAAAGGGTTTTTACCGCGGCGAGATGTACGGCATCCACCCCTTTGAGGGGGTGTTTTTGGCATAGGTCAAAGGCCAGATCGCACACACGCTTGGAAACAGGCAAAATCAGCCAATATTTTAGGTTATTTATTACAAAGTTTTGTATTTGGTTTCTTTGTTGCTTCGAAATGCGCTTATCGCGCATCATTGCGCCGGTTGCTCCGGCGATTTCTGGCAGCACCAAGTAGCACAGCCCTACTTGGCTTGCTTGGTTGTACACCTGCGCTGACAGTGCGTTGAAGCGCTCTTGGGTATGCAGTTGGATCAAGGCTCCGGTATCAAAAACGACCAGGTTATCTCCGTTGTTCGCGGACATACTCGAGGGAAGTCTTTTTCCCGGGTTTGAGTTTGACGGGTTTAGGTAGAGGGGGTTTGCCCGGCGCGGTAGGCTCAATAACTGGGAAGTCTTCTGGCCATTCCTTGATGGGGGCAGTTTTTTCTTTGGGGGTTTTCCCTTCACGCTTCATGCCCTCAGCTTATCACGCTTGGTGGGCTTGCCACAGTTCTCATGCCAGCCAGGGCCGAAGGCCACCAGGGCTTGCAGGGTGGCGATATTGCAGGTTGCGCAGGCGGCCCAGGCCGAGGTAGGGCCCGCCGGCCAGCTCGAAAGCGTTGTCTTTGGCGAAGCCAGCGATGCTCATTTACGTTTTAGCCATTTGCTGGGTGTGGCTAGAGAGTGGAAATGCGACATGCCCTTGAATCCTCTCCAATCTCTTCTCCATTCAAGCTCAAAAATTTAGCGATGCCTGCGACCAGAAGTACCCTAGGCGGCCACATCGCAAATGCCAATGCGGTCAATGAGTCGCCCTTACGGGGCTTTTTGTTTGCGGCGCGCGATTTGCGGATTCAAGTTATGCGGCAGCGCGACTCACGAAATCTCCCTGAGAAACTGCCGCACCGTGGCGATGCGGAGGCCGCGCACCTTGAGCGAGAGCAAGTGGCCTTTGTCACCGGTTATCAGCGCATCAGCTTGGCCCTCGACGGCGATTGCCAAGATCGGGTTATCGTCGGGGTCGGGCGAGAGCTGGGGGCGATGTTTGGGCTGGATCAGGATCGCGGCTTTGCGCAGCCGCGCCCAACAGTTGGGCGCGGCGGACGGGCGAGATGTGGGCTTTGAACTTAGTTTGCAAGATCCGTTTGAGTTCAGCCAGTTGAGCTTCGGAGGTGAGCAGGTCAAAACGGCCTTCGATCCAGAGGTCCAACACCTTAGCGGCGGGGCCTTGGGTCAAGGTCCCCGCCACCAGGACGTTTGTATCGAGGACGAGCCTCATCGAAGTTTCTGGTAGACCTCTCGTTCGCTCAGCCCGCTTTGAGCGCGAATTTCACGCAGGAGCGAGCCCAACTCTTGGCGTGCCTGTTCGCGCTCGAGTTCCGCCCGAAGAAGGCTGATCAGTTCCCGCGACCAGCCGCGACCGCGTTCCTTCTTGAAGCGCTCTAGGGCCTCGGCGACGCTGTTCGGAAGGGTTACGCTTCGCATGCTTATAGGCTATCACAACCGCTTTCAGCACTGCTCCTCGAGAGCGTTGCATCCCCTTACGGGGCTTTTTGTTTGCGACTGTTTTTACTCCGCGTTTTTTTGCTGAACAATATTTATTTTGTTGCAATCCCCTTACGGGGCTTTTTGTTTGCGACTGGTGATCAAGTGCAGCAAGTGCAAAAAAGAGTTTGTTCAGTTGCAATCCCCTTACGGGGCTTTTTGTTTGCGACTCCTCAAGCTCGAGGAAGCAGAGGAGGCGGGTGACAGGGAGTTGCAATCCCCTTACGGGGCTTTTTGTTTGCGACAGCATACCCCATAAAACCCCGTTCTGTACAGGGGTGCCGGAGGGTAGATTTATGAGAAAGTGGAGTTATCCACCGCCTCCCTGTGGATAAGTGGGGTGAAAAGCGGGGTTTGTGCCGATGGGTGCTTACTTCCCTGCACATTTAGATTTTGTGTCGCAGGGATTTGCGATGGAGAAGGGAAAAACTGGCTTTCAAGGTGCGCTGCGGGTGGCCCCGCTAGACATTATAGCATTTTGCGCAAAACATAACGCCGGGTTTTGAGAAGCGGGCTTTGTGCCCTTCCAGACGGGGATGGTGGTCGCTTTCTCCGGCGAGGGGGTGCGATCGCGCAGGGATTTTTTGCGGGCTAGTTGCTTTGCCCGTAGGGCAAACACGTTTTAAGGATCAGGTAGTCGGGGTTTTCGGAGATTCGGCCCACACCCAGCACCTCTACCGCTCCGCCTACGGGGTAGATGCGCACGCCGTCCTCGGTGGGCTCGAGCCTCTTCTGCAAAAGCTGCTTGAGCTGCTGAAGCTGTGCCGGGCTGAGCCAGCACTCGAAGACCGAGAGCTGCACCCGCTCGCCAAAGCCCTTGAGGGTGTTGGCCACCTTGACCGGGCGGCCATCGTCGGGGATGTCGTAGGTGATGGTGTAGAAACGTTCGGCAGACATTTCACCTCCAAAGGTAGAAGGGCGTGTAGGGCTTGCGCCCCAGGATGGCCGCCTTGAGCCGGGCGGCCTGGGTTTCGATGAGTTCCTGGTAGGGCTTGCGGAAGCCCTTGGGGTGCTGGGCCTCCTGGTTCAGGCGCTCTTCCAGCAACTTGAGCAGCACCTTGCGGCCCGTGTCGTTGAGATAGACCCCGCCGTCGCGGGGTTCGGCGTGCTTCTGGGGGTCTAGCTCGCCGCGCAGGAAGGCCGCCGTCACCACGGCATCCACCACCGGAACCCGGAACTCCTCCATCAGGTCGAGGGCCAGGGCGGGGGCGCGGCGGCCCTCGGCGTGCAGCAGGCCCAGCTCGGGGTGCAGCCCGGCCAGTTGTAAGGCCAGCAGGACGCGGCCCAGCAGCACCATGTAGCCATAGGAGAGCGCGGCGTTCACGGCGTCGGTGGGGGGGCGGCGGTTGCGCCCGGAGAAGCCGTAGGGCGAGAGCACCGCCTGAAGCCCGGCGAAGTAGGCCCGTGCGGCGCCCCCTTCCAGGCCCCGCAAGGCCTCGAGGCCAGAAGCCTGGGGCAGGGCCGCAAGGGCAGAGCGGATTTCGGCCTGCTGGGGGGCGGTGGGGGCTTGGCGCGAGAGGCGCTCGAGCAGCATCAGCCCCGAGCGCAGCTTGCCCAGCAGGAAGCCTTGGGCAAAGGGTAGGGGGTTTTGCTGGGCCTGTAGCTGCGCCCGTAGCACCTCGGGGGCCAGGCCTTGGGAGGAGATGGCCTGCCCGTAGAGCTGGCCCTCGAGGGTGGCGTACAGCACCGGCACCCCCTGGCGCAACAAAAAGGCCAGGGCCGGGGTGGTGAGCCGCACGTTACCCCACACCACCACCCCCCGCACCTTGCGGGCGGGGAGTTCGGCCAGGGTTTGCCCGTCCAGCTCTACCTGCAGCCTTCCCTGACGCAGGCGCAGGGTGGAGGACTGCTCGGTGAGGTGGAGGGTCATGCAAGGGGAATGGGCTCGAACCTGACCTCCGGTAGTCCCCCATGCCGGATGAACTCGGTCAATACTTCCGATAGGTTTTCAGCATTGGCTTCCGTAGGAAGCTCGAAGCCATGAGCAAAAACCGAGACATCGCGGGCGCTGGCTAAGCCGAGCACCTTGTTTGCGTTAATGGCCTTAGCTGGTTCATCGCCCAACGCCCGAAGCAAAAAGAAAGCGGTGCTCAAGTCTACGGCGCTTCTTTGCTCCAGTGCATCATCTGGCTTTGCCTTTGCCGCCTTGCGTTCATTCTGGTACTTCTCTTTGAGAACTTCGAGGGATATACCGAGTGCAGTGCACAACTGCTGAAAGTCTGGCTTTGCAGTATCGAAGCCTCTGAGCGCAAGGCGGTGTTGTAAAAACAGCTCGAGGGCGCGGTAGCGCAGCAGCACGGCTTCGGCGATACGGCCCGTCTTTAGCCTTCGTCCGGCCATGAAGTCGAGGGCTGCCAGCGTCCAGGCAACCTTGGTCGGTTCCGCAAGTGGGGCTGTACTCCGTTCTTTGCTAGACAGCGCACCCGTAAGCTGAATAATGGCCTCGAGCCCCTCCTTTTGAGCGCCAATAGCATCGGTGTACTTGGCGAGGGGGCTTTGTTTGTATGGATGCTTTTGTAAAAGATCGAGCAGCTCTTCTAGCCGTGTTTTTGCCAGTTTAAACTGCGCGATATCTATGGATTCATAAGCTTCGGACAAGACCGCCTCGAGGCTGCGCGCCTTATTTTCTCGCTCTGCCGCTAGGTTGAAATTCTGCTTAGCTCGTAAAAAATCCCCTTGCGAATATGCTTCTTTGGCACGGTAATAGAGCCAGTCGGGTATTACCTCGCGAGGGTTCTCGAGGCGCTTCAAGAACTCCGTTCCTGCTACGGGGCGGCGAAGCTGATCATCGTACTCTTCGTTATCCACGTAGTACACATGCGCCGTTCGGCCTTCCTCCGCTAGCGAAAAGGCAAACATGGCTAGCCCTGCAACCATCGCTTTGGTGCCGCCGGTGGGGTCGAAAGCGAGGGCTGCACTGAGAGATAGATCATCCACTATTTGGCGTACTTGCTTATAGATGTCCTCTGGGTCGCTGCGGCTAACCTGCACGGTCTTGATTCGATCAATACCCCATCCAAGCTCGGTTTCGATTGTTCGGCACTGCTTCTCCGTATCTGCGGTATGGAGTAGGTATACTTTTTCGGCGTTTAAGGCTTTTGCCGACAAGATAACCGGCTCCGGGGTAGTTCCCACAGTGTGAAAGGAAGCTGCGTAATCCTGTGCGCCTTTATCTACAAAGCCCTCCTTGGTCAGGGGCCAGATCTGGTTTTTATAGACTTCCTGCGCTTCTTTTGCCTGAGGGGTTGGCTCAACCCGAGGATTGCTCTGACCCAAAAGGCTTTTATACTTCTCCCAAAGCTCCCGCAAGTGCTCCTTGTTCCGGTTCATCAGACCTCCTTTTTTCTCGCAGCAGATCGAACCCCCGCACCCGCCCAAACCCTAAGCTGGTCTTGGCCCCTACCCCGGCGTAGAAGGCAAACCGCCCCAACGCCTGCAACCACTGGGCCTCGGTGGGGCTGGCCTTGGGCAGGTGGTAGACCACCCGGCCCACGAAGCCCACCCCCCGCTCGTCCGGGTTGGGCGCGATGCGGTGGGTGCGGCCCTGGAAAGCGCTCACCGTGAGGCGCTCCCAGGCCTGCTGCACCTCAAGGGGCACCTTGACCGGGGCGAAGGCGTTCCAGCGCTGGGTAAGCGAGTCGAGGACCAGTTTGGGCTCGGGCAGGGGGTAGCTGGTCCCCTTGCGGCGGAAGAAGGTGGGGCTGGCGAACTGGAGCCCCAGGCTGGCCGTGGCCTGGCCCTGGAAGAGCTTGGGGTAGGTGCTCACGCCGGCCCAGGGGTGCCCCTCCTGCAAGACAGCTTTCACCCGGCAGGGCTCCTTGAGCTTGACGCTCTGGCCCGCCAGGCCGAACAGGTGGGGCGAGAGGCGAGCATACAGCCCTTCATCCAGCAGGCTCACCCGCACCCACCACGCGCCCTCGGCCCCGCCCAGGCCCAGGCTGAAGGGGTTGGGCTGGGCCGCGTGAAGCTCGGGGTCTATTCCCTTGAGCAGGCCGTAGATCAGGCCGCGCCAGCCATCGGGGTCGGGGCGGGCGGGGCCTTCGAGGGGGAGAACCAAAGCCGCGAGAATCATGCCAGGTCGGTCTGGGCGAAGTCGTCGCCCACGTAGGCTAGGGGGAGGCCCGATACCTTGGCCACCGCGTAGCTCAGGCAGTCGCCAAAGTTGAGGGCCGCGGGGTGGCGGCCCTTGCCAAAGCGCCGGAAGGCCGAGAGGGCTTCATGGTAATGCTCCTCGGTAAAAGGCACCACTTCTACCCGAAGGCGGCGCAAAAAGTCTTCCAGTAAGAGTAGCTGCGCGACACCTTCCCGACGTATCAGCACCATGGCTGTTTCTACCAGCGTCGGAGCCCCTACCAGCAGCCGTTCGGCCTGGTTGAGCCGATGCGCAACCTCCGGATAACCGGGTTCGCGGAAGAGAATATGCAGCAGTACCGAGCTGTCCAGCACCATCAAAAGCCCTCCGGCCCAAAGCCCAGGATTTCTTCCTCTTCCTCCTTGGTAGGGCGGCGTCCTTTGGGCAATAGATCGTGCATCTCGCGCAGAAATTCCTCGATTACTTCGCTGCGCGGGCGCTCGGGCTGGGCCAGCCGGGCCTTGCGCTCCAGGAGGGCCTTGCGGATGGCCTCGGTCTTGGTCTCGCCCGCCAGGCGGGCCACCTCCTCGGCCAGGCGCTCGACCTCGGGGTTTTTCACGGTGAGGGCCATGGGTTCAGTGTAGCTTGAAAAAAGCAGGGTTTCAGCAGGGCTCGAGCCGGGCAAGAGCCCAACCCAGCGGGAAGCCGTCTTTGGGGCTCGAGTGCCCGGCGGTTTTGCGGGTTTTGGGCTCCTGGCCCTCCTCACCATCGAGCAGCAGCGCCAGCCGAATGGAGATGCGCCCGCTGCCAAAGCCAATGCGCAGGGGGAAGAGGCGGTTATCCTCGTTCATTCGCTTCTCCAGGGTCTCGTAGACCCTGAGCGCTTGTGCAAGACCGTGGTTTTGCGCGTATTCCCGCTCGAGGTGAAGCACCTCGCGGTAGTACTCCCGGCAGGCCTCGGCCAGCGCCTGGGCGGAAATGGCGTGGGACACCGTGTCCTTATGCCTTTGCCGGGCTAAGCCGGCGTGCAGGCGCAGGGTGGCTTGGAGCTTGGTTCCCACCCGGAACATCTCGGCCAGGATTACGGTCTGGTCCATCTGGCCCCTGGGGTGGAACACCCCGATGCGGTTGAGCAAGAGGTTGTCGCTGGGGTCGCTGTCCCCCACCCGCACCTGCCGGAAGGGGTCGCGGTGGAGGTTGGGGCTGCGCTCGGTGGCGTAGTCCAGCACCAGGGCCTCAAAGGCCTGGGCGACAGGGGTTGATATCTTCTGGGGCGGCTGAATGAGCGGCCATTCGTCGCCTTGAACCCTCGGGCCCCACTGCCAGCGACTTTTGTACTCGATATCCCGCCCTTGCTGCACCACCCGCTTGAACAGCCAGGCCGTGCGCAGCGCGCCTTTGATGGACGATCCTGGCAGGTAGGCCCCCAGCGGGCTTCTGGGCAAGGGGCGGAACTCCAGACCTGCGGCATCGGTGGCATTTTTGACGGTGTTGATGAAAGCCGGGGTTACCGGGAGGCGGCGCAGGATGGCCGGGGTGGGGTCTACCAGGCCGCTGCTCCAGAGGGATTGCAGGGTCTTCTGGGCTTGCTTGGGGCCTTGGGCGATGGCCTCGAGGTAGTTCTTTTGCTGGGTTTCGCTCAAAAGCTCCAAGAGCCGCCCCGCGTTCAGGATCAGGGCTTCCTTTTGGGCCTCGTCCACCAGGTAGCTGTAAGCCGGGAAGGCCTCCCCAGTGCCCACGTGGACGGGGCCCAGGAGCTCGAGCTCGAGGCGGTAACTCTCCAAAAAGCTCATACCCGCACCCCCAAGCAGAAGGGATAGAGGTACTCCCACACCCGCACCCCCGCCTCCGGAGCCGGTTCCGGGGTCACGTCCAAAAGGCCGGCGGTGGGCTTTTCCCGGAACACGCTGCCCTCCTTGGCCCGCAGGTAAGGGCGCTTGAAGGGGGTTTCGGCCTGGGCGTAGTGGCCCCCCAGGCGGCCCCAGTAGGTTTCCAGGGCCCAGTACCCCTCGCCTTTGGGCAGGGTGGGGGAAAGGGTGACGTAGTGGGTGGGGTTTGGGGCCTCGGGCAGCTCGAGCTCTTGCGTGCCCACCACCTCGAAGCGCCCCAGCCCCACGCTGGCCATGCCCCCGTAGCCGAAGGTGCCGATCTGCCGCAGGGCCTCCTCCAGGTAGGCTGCCTCGCGGCGAAGTTGCACGTATACCGTCCAGGTCTGGTTCAGCCAGTACACCCGGTGGGTGAAGAGGATGCCCTCCTGCGCGGTGCCGGTGGCGCGGGCGATGCCCACGCGGGTCTGGGCGGCCAGGGTCACCTTGGGGGCCTTCTGCTCTTTGAGCTCGGGGGCCTCCAGCAAAGCCTTTTCGCCCTCCCGAATCACCCGCCCGAAGGTCTCGAGGCTCAGGTAGCGCAGGCCCTTGAGCGCTTTGCGCTGTAGGGTGTCCGGCACCTGGATGGGGGGCAGCAGGGGGCGGGGCAGGTAGCCTTGGGGGAAGGCCGAGGAGAGGAGGAAAGGGGGATCGTGCCGGAAGGCCTCGAGCCACTCCTTCAGGGCCGCCTCCCCCTGGGTATAGCGCACCCACCAGGCCAGGTGGCCCCACAGGGTGGGCGCCGTGGGCGGGGCGCTGAGGCTGCCCAGCGCCAGGTGGAAAGCCTTGACCCTCATTTGTCCTCGACCTGATACTTTAGCTCTATCTGCCCATACCCCCGGCTGATATAGCCGCCCAACCCGTCGAGCTGTAAGAGCTCGAGGGCCTTCTCTACGTGGCGGAAGTTCTCCCGGTCGGTCTGGCCGCCATCCCCGGTGTCCATCACCCGGTAGACCATCTCGAAGGCGAACTCGGCCCCGGCGGGCACGCGCTCGGCGGTGCGGGGGTTGGCGTCGCCGCCGATACGAGGGATGAAGACCTCCTGCTTGACCTCGGTGAGGTAGCCGCCACGGGCGGTCATGCGCTCCAAGGCCTGCTTGGACTCGGGCGTCAGGTAGGCGTCGCGCACCAACAGACGGGTCGGACCGCGCTGAAGGGCCAGCTCTTTGCTGCGCCGATCGTTGCCGGGGGCCACACCAAAGATCCGCCCAATGGGGCCATCTTCGTCTTTGTAAACGTGGTACTGGTCGGACTCGGTGATGTACTTCCCGCCCAGGTGCCACTCGAGCAGATACCGCATCTTGCCCTTGAGCGAGGAGCCGGGGATGTAGGGCTCCTCGGTGAGGGGGTTGCGGATGACCGGGTTGTCCACGTCCCCGATGGCCATCTGGTCCTTGCTCATGCCGATGCGCAGGCCGCTTTTGAGCCGGATGATGCCGAAAATACGCTTGTAGAACAGTAGCTTCATCTGCGTCCCCCCTGGTTTTGCCCTTCCTTGGCGTAGAAGTAAGCCAGCACAGCCTCGAGGTACTGCATCATGGCCTCGAAGTCCTCGGGGCTCTTTTTGCCCGCATCGATCAAGCGGTTCATCAGGCTGACGAACCCACCGGCGTTTTGCAGGGGGCCGTTCTTGCGCTGCCCGTAGGCCAGTTTGGCTTTGAGGAGCTCGAGCTGCGGGACCAGCTTGGCAAAGGCCACCTGAGGGTTACCTTTGGCCTCGCGCTCGAAGTTAGCCTCCAACGTGCGCAACTCGTGGAAGTAGTTGCGAAATTGGCTGGACTGGATGCCCTGCACCCCGTCGGCGTCCCTTTTGGCTTCCGCGTCGAAGAGCCCCGGCCGGAGAATCTTGTTTTGCCTGTCCTGATAGAACTCCATCGTTCCTCCTTACCGCTCCAGATAAAGCCCCCACTGCACCCACACCGGCAGGTGACGCCAGGCTTGGTGGGTATGGTCGGCTAGCCGTAGGTAGTGCTGGCGTATCTCGTCGCTCCGCTCGCGCAGGGTGTAGGCCAAAAGCGGCTTGTAGCGCATCTGGCGGGCCGGGTCTTCCTGCTTTTGGTGCTGCCGCCAGAGCCTGAGCAGCCGGTAGGCCAGAGCGCTGGTCATCCCCTTCTTGCCCTCGGCACTTAGGTGCTCTTGGAAATCCCGCACCCAGGGCACCAAGCTGCGCAACTCGTCCCAGGGCACGCTCTGGCCGAAGAGGTGGAGCCGGTTGCGCCCACTGGCTTTGGCGGCTTTCTCGGCCTCCTGCACCGCCTCGGCCAGCAAGGGGATGGGCAGGCTGGGGTTCACCAGCGCGAACCCGCCCGAGAGGGTGAGCTGGGGGTGCTGGGTGAACCGGCGGTAGAGCGCTTCTAAGTCCAGGGCGAACTCCAGGAGCGTGTCCCAGGGCCCCAGCAGGAACAGGTCGTCACCCCCGGCGTAGACCGAGTAGATCAGGGGGTAGCGCCGGGCTTTTTTCCCAGCGGCTAAGTCGTCCCAGTCCAGGCGATGTTGGTAGGTTTTGGGGTTTTTGACGAGCTCCAGCACCTCGCCCGCGAAGAAGAGCTCGAGCATACGCGACAGGCTGGCCATGCGGCTGGGGCTGCTGTGGTCTTCTCCCTGCTCGTTCGTGAAGCCGGTGGCGAAGGCCTCGCCCATGCGGTCGGCGTCGAGCATCAGCGCCCCCAGGTACTTGGCCCCGGTGGAGAGCTCGGCCAGCTCGGCCAGGGTGAGGGGGTCTTGCTCGCTGCGCCCGCCCTCTTCCTCCTCCCAAAGCCCCTGCTCCTTTGCCCAGACTTGGTACTCGGCCAGGTCGCGCCAACGCCCCGTACCCAGGGCGTCTTTTAGGGTGGGGACATGCCCCGCCAAAAGCCGCACCTCCCAGGGGTGGGCCGCGGGGGTGAACTCGAGGCCGGTGCGCAGGGTGTGGATGCTGGAGGGCTCGAGCCCCACCCGCAGGCCGGGGAAGCGGTAGTGGGGTTTGGGGGCGTCCTGAGGGAAAAAGCCGATCTCCGCCCGCTTGGGAATCAGGCGGCCCGTGTGCGCGTCGCGCTCGCAGCCATAGCAGAGGGGGTTGGTGGCCGATCTGGCCGGGCGCACCCCGCAGGCCAGGCAGGGGCGCAGGCTCTGCTGGCCCGTGCTCAGGTAGGGCTGGTCAAGCTGGCTTTGCAGGGGCCTGAGCTTGGCCTCGGCCAGCTTGCGGTGCGCCTCCTGGAGCACCTGGCTGAAGCGTTTGAACCTGGCGGGGCTAAAGGGGTGCTCGGCCAGGAAGGGCAGCAGGGTGGCCCCCTGCTGCAAGGCCCATTCTTCCCATTCCTGACGCACTTCGTTTAGGGCCTGGCGGGTTTTCTCGGTGTTGGGCAGCAGCAGGTAAAACTTGCCCCCCGCGCTCATGATGCGCTGCAAGGGGGTGAAGCCGGTGCGCCGCAGGAGTTCCAAGCCCAGGGCTTCGGCGGCCAGGGAGACCTCGAGGCTGCGCGCCCGCAGGCGCTTGGCCAGGCCCCCCACCCCGGTCTGGGCCCCCTGGATGCGGTAGATGTGGCCCTGGATGCCGCCCAGGTCGCCCAGCACCAGCAGGAACTTCTCAAGGCTTTCGTCCTTGAGCGCCTCGAGGCCAGGCGACTCCCCGTGGTAGGCCCACAGCGCCGCCGCGATGGCCCCGGTGAGGCGCAGGTGGTCGAAGAGCGAGACATCCGGCTCGCCCTGGGTGTCCGAGGGCAGGTTCCACAACAGCTCCTGGAAGAGACCCAGCAGGTTCAAGAGCAGGGCCTCGAGGCCCGGTTTCCGCTGGGCCAACTCCTCCAGCCGCGCGTCCAGCCGCTCGGCCACCCGCCAGTAGGTGTCCCTTGAGACGTTGGGTCTGGCCTCCGGGTAGGCCTCCCCCGGTTTCTGGCCCACCTCCTGCTGGGCCCGTACCATGGAGTAGCCCCAGTCGCGCTGGCCGTAAGTGCCTTGCACCCGCAGGTTGGCAAAGACCGATCTAAGCGGGGTGTCGGGGGCATGCCCGCCCTGCGCATCCGATTCTTGTCGCTCGCGCGAGGCGTAGGTATCGGCCAAGGCCACGCACCACTGCTCGGGGGTCTGGGGCTGGTACTGGGGCTTGTCGCGCCAGCCCTCGTGGTGGCGGGCGGCGGTGGGGGCGAGCCAGGCGGCCTCAAGGCCCACCGGCTCGAACAACCGGTGGTGCCGGTGTATGACCCACGCGGTATAGGCCGGGTGGCTCCAATCGGCAACCCCTTCGGGCGCCCGGCCCCAGTAGGCCCGCTGGTAGAGCTTGCCGAGGTCGTGGAGGAGGGCGGCTAAGGCAAGGTGGGAAGCATCGGGCATTTGTAGTTAGTCTAGCTCACGGGGGAGGGGTCTGTGGCGGCGCTCGTTCCGGCGGTAGGATTTGATGGTGAAGTGGTCTGGTAACTTGTATGTCGTACGCTAAACGCAAGACGCACGACGCGAGGGAGGGCGGAGCGAGCTCCGTGCACCCAGGCTCGTCACCAGACCGCTAAGCCAGTCTTCGTAGGGCAAGGATGGGCACGGGGCTGCCACGAACCACGCAGGCGATGCTGCTCGAGAGGCCGGGGCTGCCGCTGCGGCTGGAGAGGGTTGAAGTGCCCAGACCCCAGGCCGGGCAGGTGCTCATCCGCGCCGAAGCCTGTGAGGTGTGCCGCACATCCGTGAGCTTAGAGAACCCAAGCTCCTGCTCATCCTGGGGCACCAGATCGTTGGAAGGGGGTCGAGTGCGAGGTTGGAGTGTTTGCTAGTGCCCCTTGAGCCTGTTGGCTCGCCCTCCGCACGGGGATGAACCGCCCCGGTTAAATTGGGCCGGAGGGTCGCTCCCACAGCACCTCGAGGGCCTCGGCAAAGCGCCTTTTGTCCGACGGATCTAGGCGCTCGACGCAAATGATCACTCCCCCTTGCATGATGACCCTCACCGCAATGTGCTGACCGTCCCACCGATAAACCAGTCGGCCGAAGTCCCAGTCATCGTAAATATCTGGGCGACCTACGGCGCGGAAAACCACCTCTTCAGACTGCGCCGCGTAGTGTTCTGGGTTGAGAAAAAACCGGCTGAGCACCTCATCTGAAGTGGCTGCCGGTGGGTATGTGGAAGGTTTACGCATGCGAACCGAAATGGACCGGGGACCTTTTGCCGTTTTTCTGGTCGGGGTGGTGGGATTTGAACCCACGACCACACGCATCCCAAGTCTATTGTAGCACCCAAGTATGCAGCGCCCTGGGTGTAGGAAGCAGGCTTTTATCATATACACCCCTCCCCCTATAGCCAACGATACAGGGGCATCGAGTTGATGAAGGAGGCCCAGGAGGAGGTTGCGCAGGGCGGCCAGAGCCTGGGCACCTTTACGGGTACGACAGGCATCCTCCTTTAGGTTTAGTCATACCTACCTAAACATACGCTATTAGTTTAGATATGCCTAAAAACCCCCGTCAAGCCTCGAGCCACCCCACCCGGTTGTGCTACAATCTACAAGCGTGTTTTCGTGCGCCCGTAGCTCAGCTGGATAGAGCGAAGGTTTCCTAAACCTTAGGCCGCAGGTTCGAGTCCTGCCGGGCGCACCAGTCCAGAACGCGAAAACCCGAGGGTGCCTTGCCCTCGGGTTGGTCGTTTTACGGTGATTCTACGGTTTATGGGCTCAAGCCTTGGCTCGAGGGGCCAGCAAATCCTTGGGGTCAATGATCCAGCCCTGATACCCTCGGCCCTGTGTAGAAATTGGCCTGGGCAACAATCTCGCAGACATAACCCGTATTCCGTTTGCCTCGGCGGAAGGTTGTGGGTTCAACACTGTAACCCACCCCTCCCTTCAACAATTGGGATTTCGGGGTTATAGCGTATGACCCGAGGTCAACCCAACGCTCCGGACATCGAGTTACCCGTGCCCTGGTATTACGAGTTGTTGACCTCTCCCACGTCCCAGTGCTCGGGCGAGCGCCAGAGGTTGGAGATCAAGAGCTCGCGCATGGCCAAAAACTCCTTGGGCATGCGCTCGTAGAGCTTGATGAAGAGCTCTTCGTGCGAGAGGATCTCCCTGAGCCAGAGCTCGCGGTCGATGGCCATAAGCTCCTGGAACTGCTCCTTGGAGAAGTCTAGGCCGCGCCAGTCCATGTCCTCGTAGCGGGGCACGTAGCCCAGCGGGCTCTCGGTGGCGTAGCCACGCCCGTTGGCCCGCTCCACGATCCACTTCAGCACCCGCATGTTCTCGCCGTAGCCGGGCCAGAGGTAGTTGCCGTCCTTGTCTTTACGGAACCAGTTGACGCTGAAGATGCGCGGGGGGTCTACGACCCGGCGACCGATGTCCAGCCAGTGGTTGAAGTAGCTCGCCATGTGGTAGCCGATAAAGGGCAGCATGGCGAAGGGGTCGCGCCGCACCTCCCCGACCTGGCCGAAGGCCGCCGCGGTGGTCTCCGAGCCCATGGTCGCGCCCAAATACACCCCGAAGCTCCAGTTGAAGCTCTGGTAGACCAGCGGTACCACCGTAGCCCGACGACCTCCGAAGATGAAGGCTTTGATGGGCACTCCATTGGGGTTCTCCCACTCGGGGTCGATGGCCGGGTTTTGGTAGGCCGGAGCGGTGAAGCGCCCGTTGGGGTGAGCGGCCTTGCGCCCGGAATCGGGGGTCCACTCCTGGCCCTGCCAGTCGATGGCCTTGGCCGGGGGCGGGCCGTCCATGCCCTCCCACCACACGTCGCCCTCGGGGGTGAGGGCCACGTTGGTGAAAATGGTGTTGGCCCGGATGGCCTCCATGGCATTGGGGTTGGTGCTGTAGGAAGTGCCCGGAGCCACCCCGAAGTACCCGGCTTCGGGGTTGATGGCGTAGAGGCGGCCGTCGGGGCCGGGCTTGATCCAAGCGATGTCGTCGCCCACGGTGGTCACCTTCCAGCCTTCTTCCTGGAAGGGCTTGGGCGGGATCAGCATGGCGAAGTTGGTCTTGCCGCAGGCCGAAGGGAAGGCGGCGGCGACGTAGGTCTTTTTGCCCTTTGGATCTTGCACCCCCAGGATTAACATGTGCTCAGCCAGCCAGCCCTCGTCGCGCCCGATCACGCTGGCGATGCGCAAGGCCAGGCACTTCTTGCCCAACAGCGCGTTGCCGCCGTAGCCCGAGCCGTAGCTCCAGATGGAACGCTCCTCGGGAAAGTGCACGATGTACTTGGTGGTGGGGTTACAGGGCCAAGGCACATCTTTCTGGCCGGGCTCCAAAGGCATGCCGACGCTGTGCATGCAAGGGACGAACTGGTCGCTCTCGCCCAGCACCTCGAAGACCCGCTGGCCCATGCGGGTCATGAGCTTCATGTTGACCACGACGTAGGCCGAGTCGGTGATCTCGATGCCGATGTAGCTGATGGGCGAGCCCAGCGGCCCCATCGAGAAAGGCACGACGTACATGGTGCGCCCGCGCATACAGCCGTCGAAGAGCTTTTGCAGCGTCTCGTGCATCTCGCGGGGGTTGACCCAGTTGTTGGTGGGCCCGGCGTCCTCTTTGTTGATTGAGCAGATGAAGGTGCGGTCCTCCACCCGGGCTACGTCGGAGGGGTCGGAGCGGGCCAGGAAGGAGTTGGGCCGTAACTCGGGGTTGAGCCGGATGAAGGTGCCTTTCTCCACCAGTAAGTCGCACAATTGCTGATATTCCTGATCGCTGCCGTCGCAGAAATGGACGGCATCGGGTTTACAAAGGGTAACCATCTCCCTGATCCACTGCTTGGCTCGAGGGCTACGGATATAGCTAGGAAACTCGATGTGACTCATATCACCCTTAACTCTAACGGGTGTTAGGGGGTGTTTGATAGCCTCCCGCCGGGTCAGCTTCCGCTCGCAAGGTCAGGGATTTACCCCGGGTACCCCATCCCAGACAATAGAACCATGAAGCTACGCCTGCGGGAGAACGGCCCGTATGTGATTGAGCTGCCCGAGGGGAGCCGGTTTTGGCTCAACGGAGAAGAGCGGGTGCTGGAGAAAGCCAAGCTGGCCCTATGCCGCTGTGGCCACTCGGGCAATAAACCCTTCTGCGACGGTACCCACAAGCAAAAGGGGTTTAGGGCAGAGGGAGGAGAGCTGGAGCTATTTCAACAGGACCGGCCTCGCTGAAGCGATTCCTATCGGGGCAGGCCCCGGCTGGGGATGATCCAAAGCCGGGGCTCTTCCGTATGGACTGGGTGAAGCGCATAGACGCTTCGGTTGGCCCGGGGGCGATCCCTGGCCAGGAGGTTAGGTCATGGCTGAACTCAACCGTAGGCAAGCGCTCAAGCAGCTGGGAGTGGTAGGTACGGGAGCGGTGTTGGGCGGGGTGATCAGCGGGTGCACCTCGAGCATAGCGGCCAAGGCGAACATCGACGTGGACGTGCTCAACTTCGCCTTGAACCTCGAGTACCTCGAGGCCGCTTTCTACCTGGCCGCGACGGGGCGCATCGGGGAACTGTACGCGGCGGGCGGGGGCAACGCCGAGATTCGCTTCCCAAGCGGGTTCGATGGTACCTCTCCCATTCCCGGCCTTAGTGACGCGGTGCGGCAGTATGCCGACGAGATCGCCACCGATGAGCTGGCCCACGTCAAGGCCATCCGAGGGGCCCTGGGGGCCAAAGCCGTAGACCGCCCGGTGCTGGACCTCGGCCTGGCCTTCGACACCGCCGGACGAGCCGCAAGCAATGGGGCTATCACGGGCTTCAACCCCTTTGCCAACGAGCTGTTCTTCCTGCACGGGGCGTTTATCTTCGAAGACGTAGGCGTGACGGCTTACAAGGGTGCCGCGCGGCTCCTCACCGACGACAGCGCAGGTGGGGTTTTGGACACCGCGGCGGGCATCCTGGCGGTGGAGGCTTACCACGCGGGGGAGATCCGTACCTTGCTCTACGCCCGCAAAGACCAGCCCGCCGCGGTGGGGCTCACCGTGGAACAGGTCACCCAAGCCATCAGCGACCTGCGGGCCAAGGTAGGCGGCGGCAAGGACCAGGGCATCACCCTGAACGGCAAGGCCAACATCGTGGTCTCCGACAACAACGGCGTGGCCTTCGGGCGCAGCACCGCCGAGGTGCTGGCCATCGTCTACCTGGGCGGTATGGGCAAGGGCGGCTTCTTCCCCAACGGCCTCAACGGAACCATCAAGTGACCGGTGGCCCAAAGGGTGGGGGGCGGCTAGCCCCCCGCCAACCCCCAGCAGGTTATCCTCATTGACTATCTTTTTGCGGTTTTTGCCTCATTATAAAAGACGTGAGCGGCAAAGGCGGGTGGCTGGAAAGCCTGGGAGACGAGGCCTTACTGGCCCTGGTGGCGCGGGGCGAGGAGGAGGCCTTAGGGGTACTGTATCGCCGCTATGCTCCGGCCATCCTGGCCCTGGCGCGGAGGATGGGCCTGGCCCAGAATGAGCGAGAGGACTGTGTGCAGGAGGTGTTTGTGCGGATCTGGAGGGGTGCGGGGTCGTACTGCCCCAAGAAGACCGCCGCCAGAAGCTGGCTGTTGGCGGTGGCGCACCACCACTTGGTGGACCAGGTGCGCTCGCGGGCGGCCCGGCCCCAGCCCCTCGAGCCCGACGAGCCGGAGGCTTTTGACCTGCCCGGCCCCGGCCTGGACGAGTTCGGCTCGCTGGACCGGATGCGCATTCAGCAGGCCCTGCGTGCGCTTCCTCCAGAGGAGCGCCAGGTGATCGAGGTGCTGTACTATCAAGGCTACCCGCACGGCGAGGCCGCCCAGCGCTTGGGCTTGCCGCTGGGTACCCTCAAGAGCCGTGCCCGCAGGGCGCTGGAACGCCTGAGAGAAGTGTTGGTGGAGGACTGATGGGAGCCGAGGAAGTCCGCGAACTGTTGCCGCTGTACGCGCTGGGAGCCCTGGGGGAAGAGGAGCGCCAGGCGGTAGAGGCAGGGCTCGAGGCCTTCCCGGAGCTACGGGAGGAGTTGCGCGCGTTGCAAGCGGCAACAGACCAGCTCGCGCTCTCTCTCCCCCCCGAACCGCTCCCGCCTGGGTTAGAGGAGCGCATCCTGGCCCGGGTCCGCCCCCGCCGCCCCTGGCTGGCCTGGCTCGGCTCGTTGGCCGCGGCGGCGGTAGTGCTGGCAGCGGGCTGGGTGGGCTTGCAGGTGTGGGATTGGGTAAAGGTGTTCGGCGATCCGGCGGCCCACGTCCTCACCCTCCAGGACCGCCAGGGCAGGCCGATAGGCCGCGCCCTTGTGCGCCCCGACCAGAGGCTGCTATTGATCTCGGCTTTGCCCGCCCCTCCGGAAGGCAAGGTCTACCAGGCCTGGGGGCTCGAGGGGGGAACGCCGGTGCCGCTGCGCACCTTCCGCTCGAGGGTGGTGTTGCTCGAGCTGCCCTCGGGCGCTAAGGGCCTCGCGGTTTCGCTCGAGCCCCCCGGAGGTAGCCGTACCCCCACCGAGGTGGTGGGGGTGAGCGTAAACCTATAGTCCCAGCCGCTTGATGTGCGCAAAGGGACAACCGGCCCTGTGGGGTTGCGCTACCTTGGCCTGGGGAGGGTAAGGGTATGCCGCTTGCACGCAAGCTCGAGCGCCTCGACCGCCGCATCACCCGCTGGCTAGCCGACAACAGCCTTACTATCTTGCGGGTTAGCCTGGGGATCGTGTTCTTCTGGTTCGGCTTTCTGAAGTTTTTTCCCGGGCTTTCCCCGGCCCAGGACCTGGCCGGGCGCACCATAGAAGTCCTGAGCTTCGGATTGGTCAAGCCTGCGCTGAGCCTCCCCATCCTGGCCACCTGGGAGACCCTGATCGGGCTGGGCCTGATCAGCGGGTTCTTTATGCGGGGAACCCTCTTCTTGCTCTTGTTGCAAATGATCGGGACTATCTTGCCGATCTTCTTTTTCCCCCAGGAGATTTTCCTGCGCTTTCCCTACGCCCCTACCCTCGAGGGGCAGTACATCTTCAAAAACCTGGTGCTGGTGGCAGCGGGGCTGGTACTGGGAGCTACCGTGCGGGGCGGGAAGATCGTGCCGGAGGCCAGTGTGGCCGAATCCTGACCCCGGCGGCTTGTGTCTGAGGGCAGAAGCTTATAGTCTTATCCCGTTTGGGTAGGGACAAATGTACCTAAGGGCTTCCCTACCGCTTTGCCATAATCGATAGGGCCACCGGAGGGTGGGAATCTGGCCATGAAACGCAGCCGATTTGCCGTTTACGTTTGGGTGACGCTCGCCGTCACCTTGGGGGTCATCCTTTGGGGCGACGTGGTGCAGGCCACGGGTTCGGGGGATGGCTGTGGGGCCCACTGGCCTACGTGCAATGGGGATTTGTTGCCCCTGGCGCCAGGGATAGCCACCTTTATCGAGTTTTTCCACCGCGCCACCAGCGGGCTGGACTTTTTGCTGGTGGTGGGGCTTTTCCTCTGGTCCCGGCGGGCTTTCCCAGGGGGTAACCCGGTGCGCTTGGGGGCTGGGGCGGCCTTAGCGTTCATGGCGGTAGAGAGCCTGGTGGGGGCTAGCCTGGTGCTCTTCCGCCTGGTGGGGCAGGATGCCAGCCTGGCCCGAGCCTTTGTGGCCCCGGTGCACCTGCTCAACACCTTGCTCCTCATCGGCTCGCTGGCTCTCACCGCTTGGTGGGCCTCGGGTGGGGCGCCGCTGCGCTGGCGTGGCCAGGGGGCGGTGGCCTGGGCCTTGGGGCTCGGGTTCGGTGCGTTGGCGGGGCTGGCCGCCTCGGGTGCGGTGACCTCGCTGGGAGACGCTATTTTCCCCGTCCACAGCACCGCTGAGGCCGTAGGGCGGGCCATGACCCTCGGCGAGCACTTCTTGGTGCGGCTCCGGGTACTGCACCCCTTTATCGCGGTGAGCGTGGGGCTTTACCTGGTGCTGGCGGCGGGCCTGATCGCTTATCTACGGCCCGGCCTGGCCACCCGGCGGCTTTCCCGGTCGGTGGGAGTGCTCTACTTGACTCAGCTTGGGATGGGCTTTCTCAACGTGTACTTCGCCGCTCCTCTGTTCACCCAGCTCCCCCACCTCCTGTTGGCCGACCTGTTGTGGATCAACTGGGTGCTCTTGATGGCTGCGGCTTTAGCGGTGGGGGCCCCTCGGCGGGAGATGAACGGGGAGGTGGGGCAAGACCCCGAAACGGGGTTAAACTCAAGGGCGATGACTCCTCCTGAACGCGCGTCCGTGCATGCCGGAACCGGCGGGGCCACCTGGCGCGATTACCTCTGGCTCACCAAACCCCGGGTGATCAGTTTGCTTTTGTTTACCACGTTAGCGGCCATGCTGATCGCCGCAGGCGGGTGGCCGGGCGGGTGGCTTTTCTTGTGGGTGTCGATCGGGGGTTATGCTATGGCCGGGGCGGCCAACGCCATCAATATGGTGATCGACCGCGACATCGATGCGCGGATGAACCGCACCGCCAAGCGCCCCACCGTTACCCACAAGATCTCCTCGCGAGACGCCCTGATTTTTGCCTCGGTGTTGATGGTGGGCGCTTTTGTTGTGCTGTGGTGGGCCGCCAACCTGCTCACGGCCTTGCTGGCCCTCTCCGGGCTGCTGTGGTACGTGCTGGTCTATACCCTCTACATGAAGCGCCGCTTCTGGAACAACATCGTCATCGGCGGGGCGGCGGGGGCTTTTCCTCCGCTGGTGGGTTGGGCTGCGGTCACCAATGACCTTTCGCTCTTTGCGATCTACCTCTTTGCGATCATTTTCTTCTGGACCCCGGTGCACTTTTGGGCGCTTTCCTTGCTGATCAAAGACGACTATGCCCGGGTGGGGGTGCCGATGCTCCCGGTGGTGCTGGGCGAGCGGGTTACAGTGGTGCAGATCGGTCTCTACGCGATCCTTACCGCGCTGATCTCGCTGATGCCCTTGTTGATGGGTGAGCTGCGCCTGGTCTACTTGCTCTCGAGCCTGGCGTTGAACGGGCTGTTGCTGTTGCGCAGCCTGCAGCTTTACCTCGAGCCCGTCCGTCCCAGGGCCGTTTCGCTGTACAAATACTCCATGCTCTACCTGGCCCTGCTCTTTGTGGCTATGGCGGTGGACAGGTCGCTTTAGCCGCTGTGCCGGAAAGTGGAGTTGTGGAATAATACGAGGGCTTTTGTTGGGGTACCCTTTACCGGAGGACGAGTAATGCTGCGACGAAGTCTGGTCTGGGCAATTCTTCTGCTAGGCGTAGCCTTTGCCTTGGGCGATGGGGGATACAACGTCAATATCCTCGATCCCGCCACCTCCAACAACCGTGAGGTGAGCAAGCTGCTGTGGTGGGTGATGGGCTTTGCCGCGGTCATCTTTGTGGTGGTTATCGGGGCCATGACCTACATCGTGCTGAAGTTCAAAAAACGCGGCGACGAGGTGGGCGAGCCTCCCCAGTTCCACGGCAACGACCGCTTAGAGATCACCTGGACGCTCATCCCTTTCCTCATCGTCTGTGTGATCTTTGGCCTCACCGCGCGGGGGATGTTTGAAATAAGCCAGGTTCCGCCCGATGCGATGCCGGTCAAGGTCACCGCCCATCTCTTCTGGTGGGACTTCGAGTACCCCGAGCAGGGTATCCGCACCTCCAACGAGCTGATCCTGCCGGTGAACCGCCCGGTGAACTTCGAGATCACCTCCAACGAGGCGGGGCCCGCCAAACCGGTCATCCACTCCTTCCGGGTGGCGAGCCTGGCTGGCACGCAAGATGCCATTCCCGGTATCGTCACCACCCGCTGGTTCAAGCCGGAGAAGGAAGGGGTCTACTACGGCCAGTGTGCCGAGCTGTGCGGGGCTAGCCACGCCAACATGCGCTTCCGGGTGATCGTGGTGAGCCAGGCTGAGTTTGACCGCTTCGTGCAAGGAGCCAAGGCTTTCCAGCCTCCCGCTCCCACCGACCCGGTGGTGGCTAAGGGGCAGCAACTCTTCAACGCTCAATGCACCGCCTGCCATGCCATCAACAACACCCAGTACCGGAGCAAGATCGGCCCCGACCTCACCTTCTTTGGCAACCGCCTCACCCTGGGGGCAGGGGTCTGGAACAATACCCCAGAGCGCCTCGAGGCTTGGATCAAGAACTCCCCTGGCATGAAACCTGGCTCCCTGATGCCTCCTTTCCCTCAGCTTTCCGCTGAGGACGCGCGCTCTATCGCTGCCTATCTGGAGAGCCTCAAAGTCGAGGGGCTGGACTTCAGCAAGCTGCCCAAGTTCTGACGGAGGATACTAGATGGCCGTAACCGCACCGACCAAACCCGCTGCGCCCGCAGGTTTCTGGGCGCACCTGTGGGACATGATGACCACCACCGATCATAAAAAGATCGGGATATTCTATCTGGCGGGATCGTTTTTCTTTTTCGGGCTCGCCGGTCTGATGGCGGTGGCGATCCGCTTGCAACTTGCCACCCCTAACGGTACCTTATTGGTGGGTGACCATTACAACCAGGTGCTCACCCTGCACGGGGCGACGATGTTGTTCTATTTCATCATCCCGGCGGGGCTTTCAGGGTTTGGAAACTTCATCGTGCCCTTGATGCTGGGGGAGCGCGACGTGGCCTTGCCGCGCATCAACTCCTTCGCCGCCTGGTTGTGGCTGTTCTCAGGGATCATCATCTACCTCTCGCTCTTCTTCGGCGGAGCCCCCGACGTGGGCTGGACCTTCTACTACCCCTTCTCTATCACTCGCCCGGGTCATGGCACCGACCTTTTCATGGTGGGCGTGATCCTGCTGGGTCTGTCCTCGTTGCTGGGTTCGGCCAACTTCGCCGCTACCGTATACAACCTCCGGGCCAAGGGCCTCTCCTTGTGGAAGATGCCCATCTTTGTCTGGAGCATCTTTGCCACCTCGATGCTCTCCTTATTCGCCCTGGCCGGGATTACCGCGGCGAGCCTGCTCGTTTACCTGGACCGCCACCTGGGGCTCACCCTCTTCAACCCGGCCAACGGTGGTGACCCCATCCTCTTCCAGCAGTTCTTCTGGTTCTACTCCCACCCGGCGGTATACATCATGCTCTTGCCCTACCTGGGCATCGCCGCCGAGGTGGCCTCGACCTTCGCCAAGAAGCCGGTGTTCGGCTACCGCTTCATGGTCTTTGCGCTGGTGGGGATCGCCGTGGTGGGCTTTTTGGTCTGGGCGCACCACATGTTCACGGTGGGCGAAAGCCTCTTGTTCCAGCTGGTGTTCGTGTTCTTCACCGCGTTGGTGGCGGTTCCTACTGGGGTGAAGATCTTCAGCTTGTTGGGGACTTTGTGGAGGGGGCAGCTCGAGTTCAAGACCCCGCTCCTTTTCGTGATGGGCTTTCTATTCAACTTCTTGCTCGGGGGGATTACCGGGGTGATGCTGGCGGTGGTTCCCTTCGATTACTCGGTCCACGACTCCTATTTTGTAGTGGCCCACTTCCACAACGTGCTGATGGCCGGTTCGGGGTTCTTGGCTTTCGCCGGACTTTACTACTGGTGGCCCAAGATCACCGGACGACTTTACAGCGAGCGCTGGGGCCAGCTTCACTTTTGGTTTTTCTTGGTGGGTTACTTGTTCACCTTCATGCCCCAGTACGTGTTGGGATTCTTGGGGATGCCGCGGCGCTACTACACCTACCCCGATGGAAACTACCTGTGGAACGAGATGAACTTCATCTCGACCATTGGGGCGATCCTGCTGGCGGTGGGTGGGATCTTCTGGCTTATCGGGATGATTGACTCTTTCCGCCGCAACCAGAAGGCCCCCGATAATCCCTGGGGCGGTTATACGCTCGAGTGGGCCACCACCTCGCCCCCTCCGGCCTACAACTTCGCGGTGAGGTTCCCCACCTCCTTCCCCTCTGAGCGGCCCCTGTACGACTGGCCACGCGAAGGGCTCAAGATGCAACCGGACGACCCCAGCCACGTCCACCTGCCGGTGGCTACGGTCTGGCCTTTCATGACCGCACTCGGGCTGACCGTAGGGGGGGTTGGGCTAGCCCTCGACTGGGCCAGCAGCTGGCCGGTGATTTTGGCCGGGGCGCTGGTGTTCCTCTACAGCCTCTTCCAGTGGGCTATCACCTGGGAGTACGACCACCCCGTCGAGCACCATACCGTCACGGGCAAGTCCAACGCCTGGGTGGGGATGGCTTGGTTCATTGTCTCGGAGATCGCCCTGTTCGCTATTCTCATCGCCGGGTATCTCTACCTGCGGCTTACTGGAGCCGCCGTACCCCCTGAGACGCGCCCACCGGTGTGGCTGGCCCTGATCAACACCTTCCTCCTGGTGACGAGCTCCTTTGTGGTGCACTACGCCCACCATGACCTGCGTCTAAACCGACCCAACCCCTTCCGCTTCGGCCTACTTCTTAGCATCATTCTGGGCTTCCTGTTTTTCCTCTTCCAGACCTATGAGTTCCTCAACTTCCACAGCCATAGCTCTTGGCAGGAGAATGTCTGGACCGCGGCCTTTTTCATCATCGTGGGGCTGCACGGCTTGCACGTGGTGATCGGGGGTACTGGTTTGAGCCTGGCCTATTACCAGGCCCTGCACCGGCGCTTGAGCCCCAGCCAGCACGGCACGCTCGAGGCGGCCGGTATGTACTGGCACTTGGTAGACGCGGTGTGGCTTTTCATCGTAAGCATCTTCTACTTGTGGTGAGGGTTTGCTCTCTCCGCAGATCGGGGCGCAGATGCGCCCCGTTTCGCTACAGGGCATCGCCCCGAGGTCGGTCGAAGGCGGGTATAGACAGCTTGAGGCGCTTTGCCTATAATCACAAGGGCTGGCCTAAGGGCCCTTAGCTCAGATGGTAGAGCAACCGACTTTTAATCGGTTGGTCACAGGTTCAAGTCCTGTAGGGCCCACCACAAACCCCCGGGGAAGGTCCGGGGGCTTTCTTATCGCAAAAATCCGGCTTCGCCCCAAATGTGGCCCACCCCACCAAAAAGGCGTCAGGTGCACACAGTCAGGTGGTTTAACCAAGTCCAAAAGTGGTTACGGGGGTGGGTCAGGTGGAACGTGTTTCAGATTGGTTAGCGGTTTTCCTTCAGGACGGGAAGGCAAGGGGGCTAAGCCCGAAAACTTTGACCTTTTACCGGGAAGGGGTTATGGCTATGGTCAGGACAATCGAAGACAAGCCGGTGGACAGGATAACAACCGCGGACCTTCGCCTTTTCTTGTCCCGTTCCCACCAGGCAGGGCGTAGCGGGGGCGGGGTCCTGGCCCACTACCGGGCGGTTAGGGTCTTCCTTAGGTGGTTGGTGCGGGAAGAAGTCATCTGGGATGACCCTACCCGTAGGCTTCGCCCCCCTAAGGCACCCCCACCGGACCTTCCCGTGATTCGGGAAGGGGAAGCGCGGCGGCTTCTTTTGGCGGCGGAAATGGGGCGCTACCCCTTGCGGGATAAGGCCCTGGTGCTTTTGCTATGGGATACGGCAGCCCGGGCGGGGGAAATCCTCGAGCTTCGGCTTGGAGATATACGGCCCGAAGGGGTCAGGGTCAAGCGGAAAGGGGGCGCGTACCAGGTCCTTCCCATAAGCCCCGCTACCCGAAGGGCGCTTTGGGCCTACCTACGGAACGAACGGCCCCAGGTGGACCATGACTTTGCCTTCGTATCGGAAAAGGGGTGGCCCCTATGCTACAACACCTTCCGGCAGCTGCTTAGGCGGCTATTCCGAAACGCGGGCTTGGTTTACAAGCCTTCCCATGCCTTCCGGCGTGGGGCGGCGGTGGCTATGGTCAAGAACGGGATGAACCCCTTCGCCCTGCAAACCATGATGGGGCACAAGTCAAACCTGATGACCGCGCACTACGTTCGCCTTGCGGAAAAGGACCTGCGGGAAATCCATTCCAAGTTTAGCCCGGTCAGGGGGCTGTTCAAGGGTGACTAAGATCGCGTCCCTAACTTCGTGAAGGGGAAGGCGCCAAACCGCGGAGTACCATGTGCTTTTACCACGGCGGGTTTCGGTAATGTGCAGGTAGTCACCCCATGCTTCCCTTTGCGCTTCGGCCAGAAGACGAAGCGTGGGAAGGTGTAGAACCAGGACAACCCCGTCCCCGTACCTGATGACTAAAACTTCGGCCTGGCTTGTCCACAACCAGCCGGGCTTCCCCCGGTCCAGGTCGGAAATGTCTTCCACGAAAACACTTGCGGTACGGGCGGGGTGATACGTCCCCCCGTAGCTCTTCACTTGTACCGGAACCGGGAAGCTGGGGCGGTCTACGATGAGGTCAACACCCTGGCGGTCCCAATAGGCGGACGCCTTTTGGATAGGAAGGCCCGGGTAAAGCTTAGCAAGGGCTTTGCGGACTTTCGGGTCTTCTTCCCCCGCTTTTCCTTGGGCCAGGTCCTTCGCCCAGTCGCGGGGTTTGGGGGCGGCGGTCATGACCCACCCCCAAGGAGCCCGTGAAGGAATTCGGCGGCTTCGGGGGCGTCCCGTGGGGGCGCCATCCCCAAAGCCCGGGCTAAAGCGGTGCTGTGGGCAAGGGCGATATCGCGGAAGCGGCCCCCGGCCTCGAGGTCAGCTAAGGTGCTTCGAATGAAACGAAGCGGGTCAATAATACGAACGCCTGGGTTCAGTTCAATGGCGCCCGGCGGAAGGGTGGGGGCGGGGTGCGCGCTTGTTTCTTCAAGAAACGCGGAAGATGCGGGGGTTTCGTTCGGAATGTGCGCGTAAAACCCTCGAGCCCCTTCAAGCCGGTCGTAGTGGCGGCGCTGATGGGCGGCCACCATGTACCGCGCGGCGGCCTTGGGATTTTGCAAGGGCTCGGCGTGAACCCGAAGGCCCGACCTTGCGGCAAGGACCGCAAGCCGTTCAGGGGTGACCCCTGCAAGAATAGCGTGGGCATGCGGGCAGAGGGCGCCATTTTCAGCCCGTGTTCCCTGGGCCAGGGCAAAGGTGGCCCCGTCCCGGCGAAGTCTTCGTGCCAGGTCCGAAAAGGAACGGGCCACGTGGGCGGGAACCCGGGCAAGAAGGCGGTCTTGTTTAGACGGCGGCGCGCCTGGGGTAAGGGTTACAAAAAGGGCATCAGGGCGGCCTTCCAAAGCCGCGGCTACCTGGTCCAGGGCTTTCAGGCGCTTACGGTATATTCGGCCACCAGGGAAGGCACGGAAGGAACGAGCCTTTCGCGGGCGCCCACGCTTGGCGCGGTGAAGTGCTAGCAGGGGCGCTAATGGGGGTTCGTCCCCATCCCCGCCTTCGCCTTCGCTTTCACTGTCGCCTTCGGGCGGCCCTTCGGGTGGGGCGGCCTTCGATACGGGCGCCCTTGGCTTAGGGCGGTTCAGCAGGACGCGGCGAAGGGGGCGGCGGGGAAGCAGCTTCCGAGGCAGTTCGCGAACGCGCACCCAGGTGACCATGCTGTGCGCCACGGCCACGAGCTTCCATGCCTGCGCAAAATCTGCGGCGGCGATGTGGTCACCTGGGCGGGTCCTAAGATATGCCCGGCGCAGTCGGGCCCGTTCACGCGCTGCCTGAACTTCGTAGGAAAGAAGAAGTCGCGTCCTGCGGCGTGCACCGCGGCGGCATGCGCGGTTGTGCTTGACGTGGGTTGGGGCTTGTGCTATTATAGCCATAGCTGCCTATCCTTTCCCCCGGGGCCATCACCCCGGGGTCTGTTTATTTTTTTATTGTACGACAAAATTTTATTCCCGCATACAGAAAGTGCCGTGACCCCTTGACACGAAAATGCGATAAAGAAGGCGCAAACCCTGATTATTGGCAAAGCATTAGTGGAATCTAAAGGGACCTTTAGACTTCGCAAGTAGCGGCATTCGTGCGTTGCCCATTCACCCCGCCTTCCTTGGGGTTCGGGGTATGAAGGCGGTAAGGTTCAAGGGCTTTGGCATATAGCTTTAAGCGGGGGGCTCGGAAAAGTGAAGTCTATCAGGCGGGGGTACACCCTAGCGGGTGGGGCGCGCGGGGGGCGGCCCGGGGTCTTGTTTCCGCAAGAAACACCCTTGGCCCCCGGGGTTGTACGTTCTTGGGGCTAACCCGCGGTTTCGGTAGGTCCTTACCCCGAAAAAAAAATCGGGGTAGTTTGTAGCGTTCGGAAGGCACTTCGTTGCATCTTTGTACGTTTTGGACACTACCAGTATCGGGGTATGAAGGTCCTTTGGACCTACCGGCCTAGCGGTATCCCGGTCCTTGTATCCCTAGGACCTTGCCCCGGAAAAAAATCGGGGGCGTTAGCTTCGTCCTGGAGGGTGTTTGTTGGGGGTTTGTACGTTTTGGACACTACCAGTCTACCAGTATGTAGCCGCCTAGCCCCGGTGCTCGATGCCCGGGCTATTGTTTCGTCAAGAACAGAAAGGTATGGGAATTGTACGGTTGGAAAATAGCCGCTAATTTGTCTTAGGGGCAATTTGTCGGGGGGCGGCTTAGGGGCCGTTATAGCCCCTGCCCTTTTCCAGGGTAGGACTGCCCCGGTGTTCGTTCGCGAAAGTTGGACTTCGCTAACCCAAACCTTGCCAGGTAGGCTTATAATCCAAAGCGTAGGGGTGGTGCCACGCCCCTCCCCCGGGGGATACGAAGAAAGCGCTTCGCAAAGCCATTTTTCCCTTTCGCGTCTTCAAGCGTTGCTTTTAATCGGTTGGTCACAGGTTCAAGTCCTGTAGGGCCCACCACAAAACATGAGGCTAGGCGGGGTAAGCGCCCCGCCTTTTGCCTTGCCAGGCTTTACGAACCCGCCCCCTTATGCTAATCTTATGAACGGTCTCGTTAGAGGGTGAATCCCTCGAGGCCTAAAAACGGCCCCATCGTCTAGTGGCCTAGGACGCCGCCCTCTCACGGCGGTAACAGGGGTTCGAATCCCCTTGGGGTCACCACAATATCCCAGGTTGGAACACCTTTGGGCCAACCTGGGATGCTTCTTGGGCGCTTAGCTCAGCTGGAAGAGCACATCCCTTACAAGGATGGGGTCGGCGGTTCGAGCCCGTCAGCGCCCACCACGATGGATAAGGCAAATCCCCGAGATTTTTCCCGGGGATTTTGCTCTAACTTACCCCTGATTGCACGCGCTCACGCTGCGAGCCTCGCCTCCACCAGCCGGATCCGGTCGCCTAGGTGGCCCAAGGCAAGGACCTGGGGGTCGGGTTCTCCTTTCGCCCCAAAATCCTACTCCAAAATCCTACTCGTGGAAAGGAAGGGTGCGGGAAGCTCTACACCTCCACCCGCGACCTGGTGCACCGCCTCGCGGGAATGGGTTGGGGGAGCCCATGAATGTGGAGACACCCTAAAAAACCCCGCTCTCCTTGAGCGCCGGGTAGAGCCGGGTGTACTGCGGGTAGAGGGAGCGGTAGGTCTGGACCAGCGAGGGGTCGGGGGAGGTGGTTTGGGGCTTGAGCCGGACGGCCTGGGCCACCGCCGCTTCCACATCCCGGTAGACCCCTACCCCCACCCCCGCCAGCAGCGCCGCGCCGAAGGCGGGTCCCTCCTCGACCTCGAGCCCTTGCAGCTCGGCCTCCAGCACCGCCGCGACGATGGCCCGCCACAGCGGGCTGCGCATCCCCCCACCCAGGGGGCGCAGGGCCTGGGGCCGCACTCCCAGGCCCTCCATCCGCACCAGGGAGTCCTTGAGGGCAAAGGCCACCCCCTCGAGGATGGCCCGCACCAGGTGGCCCTTGCGGTGGGCCAGGCTGAGCCCCACCCAAGCCCCCCGGGCCCGGGGATCCATGTGGGGGGTGCGCTCCCCGGCCAGGTAGGGCAGGAAGTACAGCCCCTCGGCCCCCGGTGCGACCCCGGCGGCCTGCTCCATCAGGAGTTCGTAGGGGTCGCGCCCGGCCTCCCCGGCCGCGGCTACCTCCTCCCCGGCCAGGGTGTCGCGGTACCAGCGCAGGCTGCCCCCGGCGGAGAGGGCTACCCCCATGAGGTGATACTTGCCCGGCACGGCGTGGCAAAAAGCGTGCAAAGCCCCCTCCGGGTCCAGGCGCAGGCGGTCGCTGTGGGCGAAGATCACCCCCGAGGTGCCCAGCGAGACCGAGGCCACCCTCTCCCGCACCACCCCGCTCCCCACCGCCGCCGCCGCGTTGTCCCCCCCACCCGCCGCCACCGGCAGGCCCGGGGGCAACCCGGTGAGGCGGGCCGCTTCCCGGCTCACCTGCCCGGTGATCTGCGGGCCTTCATAGACCCTGGGAAGCCAGTCGAGGGGGATCTCGAGCGCCTCCAGGATCTCCGGCGAGTACGCGCGCCGGGCCAGGTCGAGCAGCAGCGTCCCCGCGGCGTCCGAGGCGTCGGTGGCGAAGCCTTGGGTGAGCCGGTAGCGGATGAAGTCTTTAGGCAGCAAGACGTGCCGGACCCGGGCGTAGGCCTCCGGTTCGTGCCGGCGCAGCCAGAGGATCTTGGGGGCCTGGAAGCCGGTGAGGGCCGGATTCCCGGCGATCTCCCGCAGCCGCTGGCCCCCTACCCGTTCCTCGATCTCCCGGCACTCCGCGGCGGTGCGGGCGTCGTTCCACAGCAGGGCGGGGCGGATGGACTTCCCCTCGGCGTCTAGAAACACCGCCCCGTGCATCTGCCCGGTGAGGCCCAGGGCGGCCACCTCGAGCCCCAGCCCTTCGGCCCGTTGGGCCAAGCGGCGCAGCACCCCCAGCGAGGCCACCCACCACCCCTCGGGGTCCTGCTCCGCCCAGCCCGGGCGGGGGATGAGCAGGGGGTATTCGGCCCGCTCCGCCGCCAACACCTCCCCCTCGGGGCTCAACAGCAACCCTTTGCATCCGCTGGTGCCGATATCCAAGCCCAACGAAGCGTACGGTTTCATCAAGGGCAGTATATGCCCCGCTCTACGGGGTTAGAAAGGGAGGTCTACTTCGCTCTTCTGCGCGGCTTTAGGAGGTTTGCCCTCGAGCACCGCCTTTACCTTGAGCAGATCCGCTACTAGATCGGCCCGTGCCCCTGGGTAGCTTTCGGGGGAGTGCTCCTGTAGATGGATGAGGTAGCTGGGCTGGGGGATGCCCATGATCAGGGGCCTCGGCGAGGGCAGATCCCCGGCTAGCTTGAGGTAGGGGCTCTCGGGGGGGATCTCGAGCCACCGTCCGCCCTGCTGGGTGATTTTGAACTCCCTCCCCAGAAAGTGCTGCGCGGTCGGCCCACCCAGGCAGACGATGGCCTTGGGCTGGATGATCTCGATTTCGGGTTTGAGCCAAGCCGGAACCCAGACCTTGATCTCTTTGGCGCTGGGGGTGCGGTTGATTTTAACCCCGTTCTCCTCTTTCCAAAGCCAGCACTTGACCAGGTTCGTGATGTATACATCCTCGCGGGAGAAGCCGGCCTGGGCCAGAAGTTCATCGAAGATGTCCCCCGCTGGCCCGGTGTAGGGCTTGCCGGTCTGGGTGTCGGTGGCGCTGGGGCTGTGCCCGATAAACATCACCGGGCTGTCGGGATTGCCGCTTCCCCCCACCGGGGAGTCGCACTGCGCTTCGCCGAGCATCCGCCGGTACAAAGCCTCCAACGCGGCGCGCTTGTCCATTTGCCCAGGGTAACGCGCTTGGCTGAAGCTGGGCTTAGCGCGCGCGATTGGTGACTTCAAGCCGAAGTTTTGACCCTATAGGGCGTACTGTAGAGGATATGGGGCTTTTCGACAACCTGGTGAACGCTTTTCTCAAGCTCACCGACCCGACCCCCAAATTTACTCCCTCGCGTTGCCTGCTCGAGAAGAACGCGGTGGGAGGATGCGACCTATGCCAACAGGCTTGCCCGCACGGAGCGGTGCGCTTAGAAGGCTACGCCGTCGAGATTGATGAGGCGCTATGTACGGGCTGTGGGCTTTGCACCCAGGTGTGTCCGGGAGCTGCGCTTGAGTTCCCCCTGGGGCCGCTACAGGAATCGCTGCACCGCGGCAGGGGGCAGATCCGCTGCTCAAAAGCGCCTGGGAGTGGAGAAGAGGTGCTCTGTTTGGGCCGCCTAACCCCCGGCCTGTTGGCCGAGGCCGCCAGTCGCCAAGGGCCCCTTACCCTGGCCCACGGGGACTGTGTGCGCTGCAAAATCGGCGGGCCAGACGTTCTACGGCGCTTGCAAGAGGTGGTGGAGGAGGGGAAGAGGTATTTTCCCGGGCTCGAGGTCAGCCTCACCATGGAGCCTTTACAGGGGGCCGCGGTGGGCCGCCGTGAGATGTTCGGTGCGCTGTTGGGAAGCGCCAGGCGGAGCGCGGCGGAGTTAGTGCCCGACCTCCCCTTCATCCAGATCGAGGAGGAGCCGACTGGACTTCCGGCAGAACTGCGTTTGCGCGCGCTGGCGGCCAAGCGAGCTCCTGCGGAGGGCCTGCGTTGGCCCAAGATCAAGGTGGCGGAGGGGTGTACGCTGTGCCCAGTGTGTACCAACGTCTGCCCGACCGGGGCAGTGGAGCGCATCCGCGAGGGTGTCGAGGGCCTGAGCGAAGAGTACGTGCTTAAGTTGAACGTTTCGGCCTGTACGGGGTGCGGAGCGTGTGTGAGCAGCTGTCCGCCGCAGGTAATCACGCTCGAGGAAGCCGCGCCGGAGGAGGTATTTGGCGCACCGCTCGAGCTATACCGCGGCAGGCCGCCCTGGTACGACCTTTGAAAAGCGGATAGCGAAAGGGGAGGGGGGTAGCTAGCTTAGGAGGTATGGAAATGCCGCTCACCGCCGAACCTACACAGCGAGAAGGGGCGCTTGAGAGCGAATCCGCTTTGGTGAAGCGGGCTTCGGAGGTGCTGGAGAACTTTGAGACCGTCCCTACCCTGGTCTGCTGGAGTGAGGCGGTGGGGGTTGAACCGTATCGCTTACGGGCAGCGTTTAAACGGATACTGGGGGTTTCACCGCGCCGCTACGCCGAAGCGGTGCGGTTGGAAAAGCTCAAAGCTCGGCTCAAGAACGGGGAGGAAGTGACCCGTGCCTTGTACGAGGCGGGTTATGGCTCCTCGAGCCGCCTCTACGAGAGGGCTAAACAGAAACTCGGCATGACCCCTGGGGCCTACCGCAGGGGCGGGGAAGGGGAGGTGATCCGCTACGCCACCACCCCAAGCCCCTTGGGCTGGCTGTTGGTGGCGGCTACCGAGAAGGGGGTCTGTTCGGTTTGCCTACGCGACGACCTTGAAGAGGTTCGTAGGGCCCTACGGGTCGAGTTTTCTAAGGCCAATCTGGTCGAGGACGCCGAGGGCTTGAAAGGGTATCTCGAGGTCATCCTGGATTACTTTGAAGGCCGCGCGGTCCATCTTGATCTGCCGGTGGATCTGCGGGTGACGGCTTTTCAGTTGCAAGTGCTGGAGCTACTGCGGCGCATCCCTTACGGGGAAACCCGCTCCTACAGCCAAATCGCCGAAAACCTGGGCAATCCCAAAGCGGTGCGGGCGGTGGCCCAGGCCTGCGCCGCCAACCCGGTGCCCATCCTTATCCCCTGCCACCGGGTGGTACAAAAAGATGGTGGTTTGGGCGGCTACCGCCTAGGCCTCGAGCGTAAACGGGCGCTTTTGCAGCTCGAGCAGCAACACAAGGGAGAGTTTATTGATTGACGGCGCGACGACTTCCCTCTAAGATATTCGGTGCTGGAAGAGGAGAACCTCACCGGCTCAAACCCAACCCGCTGGGGCATCGTCTAATGGCAGGACAACGGTCTTTGGAACCGTCGGTCGTGGTTCGAGTCCACGTGCCCCAGCCAGGTCTAGGACGCGAAAACCCGAGGGTGCCTGACCCTCGGGTTGGTCACGTTGTGCGTGCTAAAATTGGGAGCAGGGCTGATCTTTTAGCGCCACTTGCTCCGTATATACACTTGGGAGGTAGACCATTTCGTTATGGTTGACGCCGCTTCACCCCTTGTCCTGGTAGTCTCGCCCAGCCCCACCTTGAAAGCCCAACTCGAGCTGCTCGTAGAGGAGCTGGGATTTAGATGGGCGAGCTTTTCCCAAGCCCGGGAGGGGCTGGACTTTCTTAAGGAACACACCCCCACAGCCATCGTTCTGGATGAAGGATTGGACCCCGATGCCTTTGCCATCGCGGGGCGACTCAAGATGATTAAGCGCCTGCGGGACGTGCCGCTGGTACTCCTCGTATCCGAGCAAAACGAGCGCACCACCATCACGGCTGAAGTCTCTCGCGTGGACCACCTCTTCTCTAAGCCGATCGACCGCCGCCGCCTCAAGAGCCTGTTGCGTTCTTTGGCTCATCCTAGCTCAAAGAGCCCCCTGGTAGACTGAACCTCGTGCGGGCTTCTCGCCTCTCCCGAAAACCCTCGCCGCTTCGTCGCCTGGCGCGGGCTGCCGGGATGCTCCTGTTGGCGGCCCTCTTCGGCGGAGCGCTGGCGGGGGGGTATGTGTTTTACTCCGCAACGCGTGACCTCCCTACCCTCGAGGCCTTTGAGAACCTCCGGCTTACCGCCACCAGCACCCTCTACGCCCGCGACGGCACCCCCATCGCCACCATCGCCTCGGTGGAGGATGGACGGGCGGTAAACCGTACCCTGGTCCGGATCTCCGATGTATCGCCGGCGGCGATCTCGGCGGTGGTCTTCTCCGAGGACAAGCGCTTCTATCAGCATTACGGGGTGGATCCGGTGCGTCTGGTGGGAGCGCTTTACTACATCCTCCGGGGCGACTTGCAGGGAGGCAGCACCATCACCACCCAGGTGGTCAAACAGACCCTGTTGCGCGAGCTGGCCGGCGAGCGGGCCCTCGAGCGCAAGCTCAAGGAATTCCCGCTGGCCCTCGAGCTCGAGCGGCGCTACTCCAAGCAGGAGATCCTGGAGATGTACCTCAACGTGGTGCCCTGGGGGGGCAACGCCCAGGGCATCCAAGCGGCGGCCGAGGCCTACTTCGGCAAAGACCCGGCTGCCCTGACGCTGGCCGAGGGGGTCTACCTGGCCCAGCTCATCCCTGGCCCCAACCCCCGCTATTTTGACCTGAAAAGTAGCCGGGCGCGGATGAAGCGCCAGCTCGAGGACATGGTAGCCGAGGGCTGGATCTCCCACGCCGAGGCTGAGGCCGCTTGGAGGCAGCCCATCGTTCCCAACGGCTGGCAGGCCAAGTACGATGGCCAGGGTAACTTGCTTTCGGCCAAGCTGGTGGATCCCTCGGCCCGGGTGCTACCCGAGTTGGTCAAGGCCCATGCCCCTCACTTCGTGCTGGCGGTGCGGGCAGAGCTGGAGAGGCGCTTTGGCAAGGAGAAGCTCTACGGCGAGGGGGGGTTGCAGGTCTACACCAGCCTCGACCTGAAGATGCAGGAGGCCGCCGAGCGGGCGGTGAGTGGGGCGCGGTTGCCGGTGGGGGCTCAGTTGGCCCTGGTGGCGTTGGACCCCGAGACCGGTCAGGTGCTGGCGATGGTGGGGGAAAAGCCCGGCACGGGCGGCCAGTTCAACCGGGCCACCCAGGCCTGGCGCAGCCCTGGGTCGGCCATCAAACCCTTTGTCTACGGCACTGCCTTGGAAAACGGTTGGACCCAGGCCACCACCGTTCCCGACGCTCCGGTGGAGTTCCGCGATCCCAGCCAACCCGGCGGGGTCTGGCGGCCCAAGAACTTCTCTGGCCGTTTCCTGAACCGCCCGGTGACCATCCGCTACGCGCTTGACCAATCGCTGAACCTGCCCGCCATCCGTACGGCCGACGCCGTGGGCCTTCAAAAGATCACCCGCAAGCTCAAGGCCGCGGGCTTCCGGTTAGCGGGGGAGGGCAACCTTTCCAACGCCATCGGGGGGGGTGCGGAGATCACCCCGGTGGGGCTAGCCGGAGCCTATGCGGCCTTTGTCAACGGCGGCTATCGGGTCGAGCCGGTGCTGATCACTCGGGTTGAGGACGCGGCGGGCCGGGTGATCTATCAGCCAGAGGACAACCGCGTCCCGCTGTTTACCCCCCAGGTGGCCTACCTGGTCTGGGACATGCTCAAGGGCTATGTCTACGACTTGGGAAGCCGCAGCCTGGCCCCGGTCGCGATCCCGGGCCGGGTGGTAGGGGGCAAGACCGGAACCACCAACGAGGCCACCGACCTGTGGTTCGCCGGGGCCAGCCGGGGATTGGTGGCCACCCTCTGGATCGGGCGGGACGACCATAAACCCCAACGCTTGCCCAATGGGCGCGAGCCCAGCAGCTCGTTGGTCAACCCCCCGATCTGGCGGGCTTTTGTCGAGGAGGCCTTGCGGGGGCGGCCAGGGGGGGACTTCCCGCAGCCTCCGGGATTGGTGGCGAGCCGGATGGATCTGATCTCGGGGAATCCCAGTCCGTCGGGAATCCCTGTCCTCTTCACCCAGACGCCGATCCGCAGCCAGGAGGCAGCGGCCTCGAGCCCCCCGCCGAACGCCTCCGGCGATAACTCTCCCGCCCAGGCCACGCAGACGGTGGCCCTTGACCGCCTCACCGGCTGCCTGGCCGGACCCGATACCCCGCCCGAACGGATGATCTATCGGCAGGTGCCTCCCGAGCGAGTGGAGAGCTACCGGTGCCCCTAGCGGATATGAGCGCTTCCCTTTTGGATTCCATTCGCGTCGTCCTGGTCGGCCCGCAGGAGCCCATGAACGTCGGAGCAACGGCCCGGGCCATGCGTAACTTCGGGCTCAGCGACCTATGGCTGGTAGCCCCTGAGCCTAGCGTGGCGAAGACCCTAGACGCCCCGCTTGACCCAAAGGCTTACCACCTGGCCGTGCGGGCTGAGGAGATCTTGGACCGCGCCCACCGCAGCAAGACGCTGCTCGAGGCGGTGCGAGACTGCGTGCTGGTGGTCGGGACCACCGTGCGCAGCCGAGATGTCTACACCGGCCCGCTGGTTTCTCCACGCGCCCTCGCCCCGGAGGTGTTGAAGGCCGCGCAGAAGGGCAAGGTGGCGCTGGTCTTTGGCCGCGAGACCTTTGGCCTCACCAACCAAGAGCTCGAGCTTTCCCAGTGGGTGCTGCGCATCCCGACCGCCCCCGAGCAGACCAACCTCAACCTGGCCCAGGCGGTGCTCCTGGTGGCGTATGAACTCTTCCTCCAGGCGGAGAACCCCCCCGAGCCCCCGGCTGACCAGCCCGCGCCGCGCGGCGACCTCGAGGCCCTATTCGCCGACCTGGAAAGCTACGTGCTCGAGATCGGCTTCACCGATCCCCGCCGCCTGCCCTACACCCGCCGCCGCCTGCGCCGCATCCTACACAAAGCCACCCTCAGCGAGGCCGAGGCCAAGATGCTGCGCGGGTTTTTGCACCAAAGCCGCTGGTACGCCCGGCACAAGGATAAAGCCGAACGCTGATGATCCGCTTTCCCGGTGGCAGGGTCTGGCAGGTCGAAGAGTGGATTTTTTGGGGGCTGTGGCAAGACGCTCGACCGCACCTCAAGGGATTGCCCGAGCTGGCCAGACGCCTCTACCCGATGCTGGACGCCGCCGAGCCCAGGTTGGACCTGCGGGGAGCGGAGCGGGAGTGTGTGCGCCAACTCCGGCTCTTGGTGATGCTGGTGCGGCGGGATAACCTGAGGTTGAAGGGGAGGAATTTCGCCGACCTCGAGGGGTTTACCGCCTACATGCGCGCGCTGGAAGATCTGCTCGCCCTAGCCGCGGAGGAGTCATGACCAAGGATACACCCAGCAAGGAGGCCGTCCTGAGGGAGGTAGGGCCGCCTGTGGAAGTTGCCTCCGGGGACCCAGTCCCTAACGTGTACCGCTTCATCCGCCTGGCCCGCCTGATCCTTCCGTTTCTGATCGTGATGGTGGTGGTGATCTTTGAGGTCGCGCTAGAGCCGATAGGGATCAGCCGCCCCAGTTTTTGGGCCCACCTGGCCTTTTACGGGCTTTTAGGACCGCTGGTGACCTTCGTCACCCTGGAGTGGATCGCCCAGCAAGTCCTCGAGCGCGAACGTGCCCAGGTGGCGCTGTTCGAGGCCAACCGGCGGCTTTCGGTGGTGGGCAGGGTATTGAAGCGTTCGCTCTCGGCGGAGAACCTGGAAGAAGCCCTAAGCACCATCGCGGAGGAGTTGCGCCAGGGAACGGGTAAAGAAGTAGCCTTGACCCTCGAGGGGGTGCGGGCCGCCTCGGCGGGGTTTGCGCCGGGGCGTGAGACGCTGACCTTTCCTTTGGCTGGCCTTTCCGGCCTCCTCGAGGTCCAGTTTTCCCACCCCCCTGGCCCCGAAGAGCGGGAGTTCCTGGAAGTGCTCGCCGGGGAGATTGCCGGCGCTTTGGGCGCGGTGCGCAGCCGTACCCGCGACCTGCTCACCCTCTACGAGGTGGACCAGGCCCTCCGGGCGGAGGCCAACCTGGAAAAGCTGCTCGAGGGGCTCCTCAACCGGATCCTGGAGTGGGCCCAGGCCGAAGGGGGTGGGGTGATGCTGTTGGACGAGGACCATTTCCTCCAGCCGCGCATCATCCGGGGGTTATCCCTGCCGGGCCACGCCTTTCTGCCGGAGGGGGGGTGGGCCCAGGCGCTCGAGGCCCCTACCTTTGTGCAGGAGGATTTGCTGGCCCTGCCGCTGCGTGAGCAGACCCCGGTGGGCTTACTGCTGGTCAGGGGAAAGGCGGAAAAGCTACGCCCCCGGGTGCCCTTTTTGCGCTTTTTGGCCGCCCAGGTGACCTTTGCCGTGCGCAACGCCCAAGCCTATCTGCGGGCCGAAGAGCTGGCCCTGGCCGAAGAGCGTAACCGCATCGCCCGGGAAATCCACGATGGGATCGCGCAGGCCCTGGCTTTCATGGCCCTCAAGCTCGATCTCGCCGAGCGGCTGCTGGATACCGACCGAGAGCGAGCCCTAGCCGAGATGGCCCAGGTGCGCGACACCTTGAGGGCGCAGATTCGCGAGGTGCGCCGCAGCATCTTTGCCCTCAGGCCCATCGACCTCGAGCGCTACGGCTTTTTGGAGTCCTTGCGCCGCTACTCCCTGGCCTTCGCCGAGCAGGCCGGTTTCCGGGTGCGCCTGGACCTTCCCGAACAGGTCGAACTCTCCCAGGCTTCGGAGCTGGTGCTTTTCCGGGTGTTACAGGAAGCCCTCACCAACGCGGCCAAACACGCTCGACCCGGGTTGGTCCAGGTGCGCTTGGTCGCGCTGGGGGAGCGGGGAGCGCGGCTTGAAGTTCGCGACAACGGCAGGGGTTTTGCCCAGGCTACCCCCGGCGGGATGGGCGGCTTCGGCCTGACCCAGATGCGCGAGCGGGTGGAGGCCCGGGGTGGCCGGTTTGCCGTCGAGTCGGTGCCGGGGGAGGGAACGGTGGTGCGGGCGGAGTTGCCCTACTGATGCCGTACTTTGGCGTAAGACGCGCGACGAATCTCGAGCCATGACCTACAGCGGCGCAGTTCTCGCAGGCGGGAAGTCCCGGCGCTTCGGCCAGGACAAGGCCCGCTTCCTCTGGCGCGGGAAGGCGCTGCTGGAGTGGAGCCTCGAGGCGCTCTCCGGGGCCTCCGAGCGGTTCGTCGTGGCTAACCAACCCTACCCCGAGTTCGCCGTACGGGTCTACGCGGACCGGATTCCGGGCGGGGATTCCCTATCCGGCCTGCACTCGGCCTTGAGCTACGCGCAAAACGACTGGGTGGCGGTGGCGGCGTGCGACCTGCCCTTTTTGACCCCGGAGTACTGGGATTTTCTGGGGGGGCGCGCCGGGGCGTACCAGGCGGTAGCCGGGGTCGGGCCACAGGGTTTTCCCGAGCCCCTGGCAGCTTTGTACCACCGCGCGCTCTTGCCCGAGGTCGAGGCCCGGCTGATCAGGAGAGAGTTGAAGCTGCAAGCCGTACTACGGTCGGCCCGTACACTGTACATTCCCTGGTCGGAGCTCGAGCTTCGCTTCGGCCCTCACCTCTACACCAACCTCAACACCCCCGGCGACCTGGGCCGGTAGCGCGCGGTGCCACTTTCGTCGGTGGAGGGTTGGGCTAGGATTAAAGCATGCAACAGCACGAGGTTCGTGCGCTCCTAGCGGGTTTGCGCGAGGGCCTGGCGCAGGGTGAGGGGCTGGCCTTGGCGACCATTGTGGGGGTGACGGGTTCGGCCTACCGCCGCGAGGGCACCAAGATGCTCATCCGGGCCGACGGCAGCTACACCTGTATGCTCTCGGGGGGCTGCCTCGAGCCCGAGATCGTGGAGGCCGCCCGGGGGGTGGTGGCTTCGGGAGAACCCCTCCTCACCCGTTACAACCTCGACGAGGAGGTGATGTGGGGCCTGGGCATCGGCTGCGGGGGTGAGGTCGAGGTCTACATTGAAAAAGTCCAGCCGGATGCGGTGACGGAGCCCTGGTGGGAGGCCCTCGAGCGCGGGGAGCGGGCCCTGTTGGTCACCCCCCTCGAGCCCGGCCTGGGCCGGTGGATGATTTCCGCCGAGGCGGAAGCGGGAGGGCTCGAGGACCCAGCCTTGGCGGCCCAGGTGCGGGAGAGGGCAAAGGGCTTGCTCGAGCAGCTCCAACCCCAGCCCCTAACCTACACTTTCCATCGTTCCGATGGCCGAAGGGTCCGGGTATTCATTGACGTGAACCTGCCCCCGGCGGAGCTGGTGATCTTCGGGGCCGGGCACGACGCCATCCCCCTGGTGCAGATGGCGGTGAACCTGGGGTTTCGGGTGCGGGTGGTGGACATGCGCGCCCAGTTCGCCCAGCCCAGCCGCTTCCCTGGGGCCGAGGTCGAGGTGTTGCGCCCCGAGCAGTTCGCTGCGCGCCTACACCTGGATGAGCGCAGCCTGGCGGTGGTGATGAACCACAACCTGCTGGTGGACCAGAGCGCCCTCGAGTTCGTCCTGCACACCCCTGCGGCCTATGTCGGGTTGCTGGGGCCCCGGGCGAGGTTCGAGAAGATCCTGGAGGGGCTCGCCCGGGAGGGTCGCCCCCTGCGCGAGGACCAGATTCGCCGGGTGCGCAACCCCATCGGGCTGGCCATAGGGGCCGAGTCCCCCGAAGAGGTGGCCGTCTCCATCATCGCGGAGGTTCTGGCGTTTCAGCGGGGGTTCGGCGGGGGTTTTCTGAGCGGACACCAGGGGCGGATCCACCGGCCATCCCCGGCTGCCGGGTGACGGGGCGGGGGGGTAGGGACTCGAGCGCCCTGGCTAGCCCCTCCAGGCTGGCCAGGTTGTGCACCGGCAGGAAGTCGTCGGTGAAGGGAAGGGCGGCTTGCAGCCCCCGCGTGAGGGGTTGGTAGCCGGGGATCCCTAGGAGGGGGTTGAGCCAGATCAGGCGGTGGCAGGACTTTTGCAGGCGCTCCATCTCGAAAGCCAACAGCTCCGGTTCGCCCTGGTCCCACCCGTCCGAGATCAACAGCACCACCGCCCCCCGTCCCAGCACCCGCTTGGCCCAGGTGCGGTTGAACTGGTGCAGGCTGCTGCCGATGCGGGTTCCCCCTGACCAGTCCTTGACCGTTTGCCCCACCTCGGCCAAGGCCGCGTCCACGCTGCGCTTTTTCAGCGAACGGGTGATGCGGGTGAGCCGGGTGCCAAAGACAAAGGCTTCCACGGTGCGCGCGCCCTGGCGGGTCTGGGCTTGGGCGAAGGCGTAAAGGAAGTGCAGCAGCATCCGGGAGTAGCGCTCCATCGAGCCGGAGACGTCGGCGATGAGGACCAGGGGGCGGGGTTTGGTTTTGCGCTCCCGCCAAAAGAGGTGCACCAACTCGCCCTGGTGCCGGAGCGCCCTGCGGAAGCTCTTGCGCAGGTCCGGGAAGTCCCCCGAGTTCGCGGGCTTCCGCCGGCGGGTAGGCCGAGGGGAGATGCGCCAGTCAAGGCCCGAGAGCAGACGGCGGGCGGCCTCGAGCTCGGCTTCGCTCATCTGGTCGAAGCGCTTCTGCCTCAAGACCTCCTGCTCGCTGTAGGTGAGGGCGCGATCCACGACGTGTACCGGCGGGCCTTGGCCCGTGCTGGACGGCTTCTCTTCGCGCCCGACTTCGCCGGGTCGGGGCTTTGGTGCTCTGTTGGGGGGAAGGGGGGTAGGGGGCAGCAGCTCTTCGGGGAAGCGCTCGAGGCCCAGTTTTTGCCAAAACTTCCAGAAGGCCCTCTCGAACTTGGGATAATCCTCGCGCCGGGTGACGAGCGTGCTGCGGGCGGTGTGGTAAAAGATCTGGGGGTCGAAGATGGGAACCTCGGCCAGGGCCTGGGCGAAGAGGGTGGTTTGCCCCGGGGTGACCGCCATCCCCTCGCGGCGCAGTTCGCGGGCGAAGCCGACCACGTGGGAGAGGAGCTGTCCACCGGGGAAGGTCGTGGGCTCCGGCATGCTATAGGGGAGAGGGCACCTGGGCCCTGGCTAAGAGATCCTGGGCGGCGCTCTTGGCCCGCACCACGTCGTCTTGGTATTTGAGGAGGACGCCCAGGGTCTCCTCGACCAGGGTGGGCTCGAGCCGCACCGCGTCCAGGGCCAAGAGCGAGGCGGCCCAGTCGAGGGTTTCGGCCACCCCGGGGGCCTTGTAGAGGTCTTCCTTGCGCAGCTCCTGCACAAAGGCCACCACCTGCGCGGCGAGCTTCTCCGGCACGCTGGGTACCCTCTCCCGCACGATGCGGTACTCCTTGTGAAAATCCGGGTAGTCGATCCAGAAGTAGAGGCAGCGCCGTTTGAGTGCGTCGTGGATTTCCCGCGTGCGGTTGGAGGTAATCACCACCACCGGGGGCTGTTCGGCTTTGACCGTGCCCACCTCGGGGATGGTGATCTGCCAGTCGGAGAGGAACTCCAGCAGGAAGGCCTCAAACTCTTCGTCGGCGCGGTCGAGTTCGTCGATGAGCAGCACCGGGGCCTTGCCGTTCACGCTCTTCAAGGCTTGCAGCAGGGGGCGCTCGAGCAAGAACTCGGAGCTGAAGACCTCCTGGCGCACCTTCTCCCGGTCGTGCTCGCCGCTGGCCTCTAAGAGCCGTATCTGCATCATCTGACGAGCGTAATCCCACTCGTAGACGGCGTTGTTGATATCTAGCCCCTCGTAGCACTGGAGCCGGATCAGCCGGGTTTGGAGCATATCCGCCAGTACTTTGACGATCTCGGTCTTCCCCACTCCGGGCTCACCCTCCAAAAGCAGCGGGCGCCCCAGCTTGAGGGCCAAAAACACCGAAACCGCCAAGCCCTTTTCGGTGATGTAGTGGTGGGCCTCGAGGGCTTTTTGGGTTTCCTCGACGGTGGAGGGCATCATGGCTCCATTTTCGCCAAATGCCGGGGGGCAAGCGCGAGACGAGCGACACTTAAGGGGCCGGTAACAGGATTTGCGTACGACGCGAAGTCGGCCCTCACGCTAAATCAGCCGCATCAGCGCGCGTTTGGCCAGCACGTCCACGAGATGAGCCCGGTACTCGGCGGAGTGGAGGTGGTCGCCCATCAGCTCCTGCGGGCTCACGATGCCCTGGCAGGCGGCCTCGATGGCCTCGGCGGTGAGAGGTTTTCCGGCCAGGGCCTGCTCGAGCTTGGAAAGCCGCACGGCCCGCTCGCCCGCCCCGGTGAGGGCGGCCCGCAGCCCGTTCGCCCCGACCACCACCGCCACCCCCACCACCGGGTAGCGCGAGGCGGGGTGGGGGAACTTCTCGTAGGCCTGCTTACCGGCGTTGGCCGGGATGTGGATCTCGGTGAGGATCTCCCCAGGCTCGAGGGCGGTGGTGTACATCCCCTGGAAGAAGTCGCCCGCATCCACCATACGGCTCCCGCCGGGCCCCTGAATCTTCATCCTGGCCTCCAGCGCGAGCATCGCTGCTGGAAGGTCAGCAGCGGGGTCGGCGTGGGCCAGCGAGCCGCCGATGGTCCCTTTGTGCCGCACCATGGGGTCGCCGATGTGCTGGATGACGTCGGCCAGGATAGGGGCGGCTTGCTTGACCTGCTCGTGGCTGGCGATCTCGTAGTAGGTGGCGGCGGCCCCGATCACCAGGGTATCCCCCTCCAGGCGGATACCCCTGAGTTCGGCCACCTTGGAGATGTCGATGAGCATAGGCGGCTGGGCCAGGCGCAGCTTCATGGCGGGAATGAGTGAGTGTCCGCCCGCCAGGAGTTTGGCCTCGGGGTTTTGTTGCAACATCTGGATGGCCTCGGCAACGCTCGAGGCTTTGCGGTAGGTGAATTCAGCGGTGTACATGAAACCTCCGGTTCGGTCGTACGCCCTACGCCCTACGCCAGACCCCTCCGGCGTAAGACGCACGGCGCACGACGTATGACATAAGCTCGGCTCAATCCGCTGCTTGCGGCATCCGCCGCCCGGCCTGGATGGCCCGCCAGACCTTCTCGGGGGTGTAAGGCATGTCCAGGTGGATCACGCCAAACGGGCGCAAGGCGTCGATCACCGCGTTCGCCACCGCCGCCGTAGAGGCGATGGTTCCGGCCTCGCCAATGCCTTTGATGCCCAAGGGGTTATGGGGGCAGGGGGTGATGGTGTGGCCCACGTTGATCTGCACCAGGTCGTCAGCGCGGGGCAGGGTGTACTCCAGGAAGTTCGCCGTTACCAGGTTGCCGCTCTCGTCGTAGACGGCTTCTTCCAGCAAAGCCTGGCCCAGGCCCTGGGCGATGCCCCCGTGGACCTGGCCCTCGGCGATCATGGGGTTGATGAGCGGGCCGCAGTCGTCCACGCAGGTGTAGCTTTGCAGCTTGACCTTGCCGGTATCGGGGTCCACCTCCACCACCGCGATATGGGTACCGAAGGGGAAGACGAAGTTCTTGGGGTCGTAGAAGTGGGTGGCCTCCAAACCCGGCTCGAGGTCGGCGGGGTAGTTATGGGCCAGGTGGGCCATCAGGGCGATGTCGGTGAAGCTCTTGGCGCGCTCGGGCACGCCCTTTACCCTAAACTGTCCGTCCACGTGCTCGATGTCCTCGGGGGCGGCTTCTAGGAGGTGGGCGGCGATCCTCTTGGCCTTGTCCACGATCTTACGGCTGGCCAGCACGATGGCGGAAAGCCCGGTGGGGGCGGACCTCGAGCCATACGAACCCCAGCCGTAAGGCATCCGCCCGGTGTCGCCGTGCACGAGCACCACATCCTCCACCGGAATTTGCAGCTCGTCGGCTACCACCTGAGCGAAGGCCGTCTCGTGGCCTTGCCCGTGGCTGTGGGTTCCGGTGAAGACCTCCACCTTGCCGGTGGGCATCACCCGCACCAAAGCGCTCTCCCACTGCCCGGCCTGAGCCCCCAAGCTCCCCACCAGGGCCGAGGGGGCCAGCCCGCAGGCCTCGAGATAGCTCGCCAGGCCGATCCCGATGTAGCGGCCTTGCTTGCGCAATTCCTCCTGCTTCTGGCGGAGGGCTTTGTAGTTGGCCATCTCTAGGGCTTTGTCGAGGGCGGCCTCGTAGTTGCCCGAATCGTAGACCAGCGCCACCGGGGTTTGGTAGGGGAACTCGTCGGGCTGGATGAAGTTCTTGCGGCGGAATTCGGCGGGGTCCATGCCTAGCTCGTGGGCCATGGTGTCTACCAGCCGCTCGATCAGGTAGGTCGCCTCGGGGCGGCCCGCCCCCCGGTAGGCATCCACCGGCACGGTGTTGGTGAAGGGTGCGGTGACGTGGCAGTAGATCTTTTGGGTCTTGTAGGTCCCGGCCAGGAGCGTGCCGTAGAGGTAGGTGGGCACGGCGGGGGCGAAGGTGGTGAGGTAAGCCCCCATGTTGGCGATGGTCTCCACCCTGAGGGCGGTGATCTTTCCGTCCGCGTCCACCGCCATCTCGGCTACGGTCTCGTGGTCGCGCCCGTGGGAGTCGGTGACGAAGCTCTCCGAGCGGCGGGCGGTCCACTTCACCGGCCGGTTCAGTTTTTTGGAGGCATACAGGACGATGATCTCCTCAGGGTACTGGTAGATCTTCGAGCCGAAGCCGCCGCCCACGTCGGGGGCGATCACCCGCAGCTTGTGCTCGGGGATACCCAGGATGAAGGCCGCGATCAGCAGGCGGTGGATGTGGGGATTTTGCGAGGTGGTCCAGAGGGTGTACTCACCGGAAGCCTTGTGATACTGGGCCAGCGAGGCGCGGGGTTCCATCGCGTTCGGCACCAGGCGGTTGTTGCGGATCTCGAGCCGGACGGTCTTGTGGGCTTGGGCAAAGAGGGCATCCACCTCGTCCTTGTTGCCGATGCTCCAGGTGAAGCAGACGTTGCCGGGGGCCTCGGCGTGGATTTGCGGCGCGCCGGGTGCGAGCGCCTTGCTCCCGAGGGTGACCGCCTCTAGAGGCTCATAGTCCACCTCCACCAAAGCCGCTGCGTCCTCGGCGATCTGGCGGGTCTCGGCGATCACCGCGGCCACGATCTCGCCCATATGCCGCACCTTGTCGGGGGTGATGGCGTAGTGTGGCGGCAGCTTGATTCCGGGGTGCAGCCATCCGGTGGGGATACTGCCCACCCCGGCCTCTTTCATCTCCTGCCCGGTGATCACCGCCAGCACGCCGGGCACCGCTTGGGCCGCCTCGGTGCGAATCGCCTTGATGTTGGCGTGGGCATAGGGCGAGCGCACCATCGCCGCGTGTACCATGCCGGGCAGCTGCATATCGTCGGTGTAATTCCCGCTCCCGGTGATGAACCGGGGGTCCTCCACCCGTTTCATCGCCTTGCCCATCATCTTCTCGGCCATATGTTCCCTCCGGTCGCGTCGTACGTCCTAAAGGCTTTTGCGCTTAGCATACGCCGTACGACAAAGCCTCAGTCATCCGCCGCCACGCCCGATTGCATCTTCTGCGCGGCGTACTGTACCGCTCGCACGATGTTGTGGTAGCCGGTGCAGCGGCAGAGGTTGCCCTCGAGGGCGTGGCGGATCTCCTGCTCGGAGGGGTTGGGGTTTTTGTTCAGAAGATCGGCCGCGGCCATGATCATCCCTGGGGTGCAAAAGCCGCACTGTAGCCCGTGCATCTCCCAAAAGCCCTCCTGGACCGGGTGCAGCCGGCCCATCTCTCCCAACCCTTCAATGGTAGTGATTTTGGCGCCGTCGGCTTGTACGGCGAACATCGTGCAAGATTTCACCGCCTGGCCGTCCACGTGCACCACACAAGCCCCGCACTGGCTGGTGTCGCAGCCTACGTGGGTGCCGGTGAGGCCCAGGGTTTCCCTCAGGTAGTAGACCAAAAGCTGTCGGGGCTCGACCTCACTGGTGTGCTCGACCCCGTTGACCTGTACGCGGATCCTGACCTTTTCTGCCATGCTTTCCTCCGAATGCCGAGTCTCGAGAGCGCTTCTATGCTTGGGCTACGGGTGCTCCTAGGGGCGGGGCAAGGCTGCTGTTCACTTCGGCTCTACCTCCCTGAAGAAGCGGGGAAAATCTGGATTGCTGGGTTGTACTATAGCGGCCCAAGGCGCGCGCTGACAAGGAAGCAGGGCACACTGGGGGGACTACATTCCAGAATCGGCCAGGCGCCGCAGGGCCTCTTGGTAATCATCTGGGGTGTCCAAATCAAAAAGGGCCGCCTCCGGCATGGCCAGCGTCACCGCTTCCGCCGCATACCGCCGCAACACTTCCTTCCCGCCCTGGCCAGGCTCTTGCCCCAGTTCGGGGAAAAGCTCTCTCTGGAACAGGTGCGGTGGAGCCAGAACCTCCCCGTAGCGACAGACCACCAGCTTGGGCCTGCTGGCACGGTAAGCTTCCAGCACCTCTCGGTAGAGCCCAGCGCTGAGAAAGACCTGGTCGGCCAGGGTGAACATGGCCGCCTCCACCCCCTCGGGCAGGGCCTGTACAGCAGCGCGGAAGGAGCTTCCCAGACCTTGTGGATAGCGAGGGTTTTCGACGGCGAAGACGGGCAGCCCCTCGAGTTCGGCTTTCACCTGCGCAGCATCTCGCCCCACCACCGCCCACACCGCGTCAAACCCGGCCTCAAGGACCTGCCGTACCGCCCGGCGCACCACGCTCTCCTGGCCTAGCGGCAGCAGCATTTTGTTCTGGCCCATGCGGCGGCTTTCTCCTGCCGCGAGCACCACCGCCACGACCGGACCTCGGCTTTTGCTCATCGTGCTTCAGTCTAAGCTATGCGGGGTCCTCAGGCCCTGGGTGCTGTTTGATCTTCCAAAACGCGGGCCAGCAGCCCCCCTACCAGCAAAATCCACATGCTGAGATAAAAGCCCAGCATGGCCAGCAAGAACCCCGCCAGCGGGCCATAGAACAGCTCATACTGCGAACGGGGTAACAAGGCCGGGATCCCCAGCCGCACCCCCTCCCATACCAAGGCGGCGAAGCCTGCCCCCAGCAAGGCGTGGAGGTGCCGGGGGGCCGGCCGGGGCAGAATCCGGTAGATGAGGTAGAAAAGTCCAGCCGCCCCCAGCACCGGTAGGACGTGCTCCAGGCTCCCACGCAAGAATCCCAGCTCCGGCGGCAGATACCGCAGCACGAAAGCTAGCGAAAGGCCCCCCAAAGCCAGCAGGATGATCCCCAACCCCAGCGCCCCTGGGGCGATCAGGGCGATGATCCGGTTGCGAAAACCCGGGGGGGTCTGGAAGATCACCCCCATCGCGTAGGCCAGCGCGGCAAAGAAGTTGCTGGCGCTCCAAAACAGCACCAAGAAGCTACCCGCCGTGAGCGGGGCGGCCCGCCGGGTGAGAAAGGTCAAAAGGCCCTGGGCCAGGTCCGGCTGGGTGGGGAACAATAGCAGCGCCACCTCGCCTAGGCGTTGCTGGATGGCCTCGAGCAGCGCCTTGTTTCCTGAGAGGACCAGCCCGAAGATGCCGATGAGCAAAAACAGCAAGGGCATCAGGCTAAAGAGCGCGTAATAGGCCAGCGAGGCCGCAAAGAAGGGGATGTGCGACTGGTTGTAAAGCCGGTAGGCGTGCCGTAGGAAGTCCATGTTGACGGTTGGAGGGTGGGCCTGCCGCTACTCCCGAACCTGCCCGCTCCCCAGCGCTATCCACTTGGTCGTGGTCAGCTCGCGCACCCCCATCACCCCGTAAGCGTGGAGCTTGGAGGTGCTGATGCCGATCTCGGCCCCCAGCCCCAGCTGAAAGCCGTCGTTGAAGCGGGGAGAAGCGTTCACCAACACCAGCGAGGCGTCTACTTCGCGCAGGAAGCGCAGGGCATGGGCGTGGTGGTGGGTGCAGATGACCTCGGTGTGGTGGGAACCGTAACGGGCGATGTGCTCGAGCGCTTCCTCGAGCGAGTCCACCACCTTGAGGGTGAGGATCAGGTCCAGGTATTCGGCGCTCCAGTCGGCCTCGGTGGCGGGGCGAAGGCCGGGCAAGATCGCGCGAGAGCGCTCGTCTCCTCGGAGTTCCACCCCCGCTGCGGCCATGACCGCCTCGAGCCGGGGCAAAAACCGCTCCGCCTCCGCAGCGTGGACCAGCACCTTCTCCAGCGCGTTGCAGGTAGCGGGGCGCTGGGTCTTTCCGTTGTAGGCAATGTTCAAAGCGGTCTCGAGGTCCGCCCCGGCGTCCACGTAGAGGTGGTTGACTCCTTCAGCGTGGGCCAGCACCGGCATCCGCGCTTCCCGCCGGACCAGCTCGATGAGCTCCTTGCCCCCACGGGGGATCAGCAGGTCCAGGGTTGCCAAGCGGCACATCTCCAGGATGGCCGCGCGCTCGGTGGTCGGGACCAGCAGCACGGCGTCCTCGGGTAGCCCAGCCTCGCTCAGGCTCTGGCGGAAGAGTTCCACCAGCACCTCGTTGGAGCGGAAGGCTTCCTTGCCCCCGCGCAACAAGATGGCGTTCCCGGCTTTGAGGGTGAGGGCGCTGGCCTCCACCGTAGCGCCCGGCCGCGACTCGTAGATGAAGCCCACCACCCCCAGAGGAACGCGCATCCGGCCCACCTGTAAACCGTTGGGTCGGACTGTCAACCCCTCGATCTCGCCCACCGGGTCCGGCATGGCCGCGACCTGCTCGAGCCCGGCGATCAGGTCGGCCAGGGTTTTGTCATCGAGCCTGAGCCGGTCCAGCTTGGCCTTGGCGAGGCCGCCCGCGCGGGCGGCCTCGAGGTCGGCTTGGTTCGCTGCCACGATATCGGCGCGGCGGCTGCGCAGCTTTTCAGCCATGCGCTGCAGGGCTTTGCTCTTGGCCTGCGGGGAGGCTTTGGCCAGGGCTTGGCTGGCGGATTTGGCCCGCAGGCCGTAGGCGTTCAGTTCTGAGGGGGCAATCATAGCCTTATATTCTACGACCCGCTCGAGGGGGCCAGCTCACCGGCGAGGGCGAAGTGGTCGCGGTGGATAACCTCATCGGAGTGACGGTACCCCAGGATGGCCGCGATGTCCTTGGTCTTGGCCCCCTTGATCCGCTCGATCTCCGCCGAGGAGTAGTTCACCAGCCCCACCCCGATAAGCCGACCGTTGGGGTCCAGACAGCGCACCGCCTCTCCCTCGCCGAAGTTTCCCCGCACCTCCCGAATTCCCGCCGGCAGCAGCGAGGCTCCGCCCTGGCGCAAGGCTTTGGCTGCTCCTGCATCCACCACGATCTCTCCGGCGGGTTTAGGGAGTTGCGCAAGCCACAGCCGTTGCCCCCCGTAGCGCCGGTTGCCGGCGGCAAAGAAGGTTCCCACCGGCTCTCCGCGCAGAGCTTCGGCGATGCTGTGGGGGTTTAGCCCCGGCAGCAAGAGTAGGGGAATCCCAGCGTCTTGAGCCTTTTTCGCTGCCAGGAGCTTGCTCCGCATACCCCCGGTGCCCGTCCGGTTGGGGGCGTCCCCGGCCATGCGCATCACCTCGGCATCGACCTGCTCGATGTAGCGCACCGGCTTGGCCGCCGGGTTGGTCCGCGGGTCGGCGTCGTAGAGCGCGTCGATGTCCGAGAGCACCACCAGCAGATCCGCCCCCACCAAGGAGGCGATCAACGCCGAGAGCTGGTCGTTGTCGCCGAACTTGATCTCGTCCACCATCACCGTGTCGTTTTCGTTGATGACGGGGACTACATGCCAATCGAGCAGGGTCTCCAGGGTGCGCCGGGCGTTCAAGTAGCGGTGGCGGTGGGCTAAGTCTTCGGCGGTGAGCAGAATCTGCGCCACCTGCAGGCTATACCAGGAAAAGGCCTGCTCCCACAGCTGCATCATCAGCGGCTGCCCCACCGCGGCGGCGGCCTGTTTGCCGGGCATGGTCTTGGGGCGCTCTTTGAGGCCGAGTTTGGCCATCCCGCTAGCTACTGCCCCCGAGGAGACCAGCACCACCTCGCGCCCCTCGGCCTTGAGGGCGGCGACCTGCTCGGCGATGGCTAGCTGCCGAGCCCGCCCTGGGGCCCCAGCCAGCACGGCACTGCCGACCTTGATCACCAGGCGGCGGTAGTTCCTCGAGTCCAGCAAGGGGCGCTCAGGGCGCATAAACCGAGCATATCATCAAAGCCGGCCAACGGTGAGCAGCCGCTGTTGCGCTTGCGGTTGGACGGGCGGGACAGGCGGGTTGGAGGGGGGAATGGGCATGCTCCCTACAGAGCTTCGGTTCAGGGCGAGTTAGGCTGTTTTTGTGGATTGGCGGCTCGACCAGGTGATCTATTGGAAGGAGGGGGGCCGGGTGGTAGTCCAGGTGGACCTCTTCGACCCGCTGGGCCGACTGCGCTCGGAGAAGTTTTACCCCGCCACCTCCGATGTGGAAGAAGCGCTGGAAAGGGTGGCCCTCGAGCTTTCCGCGCGGAGGGTAACAGGAAAAAACCCTAGGGTGAGGCAGCGGATTAAAAACGGGCTCTTCCCGGCAGAGGCGGCGAAAAAGCGCTTCCTTAAAGCCCTCCAGGATTAAGATCCTCATCTTGCGCTCAGGATTGACCCGTGTTACACTCAACTTGCCCTCAAGGGCAAAGTGTCTTGATCCGTTATACTGCACCACCGTTGGGCATAGCAACGGTGGTTTATCCTCTCTGTTTATCCCGCGCGGGGGGTGAAACGTTCTCATCTCCTACCGCCTATAGTAAAAAGCGAGGTGCATATTATGGAACGGGTAGCGGTATTTATAGATGGTAGCAACCTTTATAAAGGGCTCGTATCCAGCCTAAGCTCCGATTACCGGCTTGACTTTGTGCAGTTCATCGAGACCCTGGTGGCCGGGCGCAAGCTCCTGCGGGCGTATTACTATAACGCCCCCTTGCCCGTCGAAGATCCTGCGGCCAAGGCTCATCAGAGTTTTCTCAATTACCTGAAGCGGGTTCCTTATGTGGCCGTGCGGTTGGGGAGGCTCGAGCGCCGGGGGGAGGGCTTCGTCGAAAAAGGGGTGGATATCCAGATCGCCATCGATCTGTTGCGGTTGGCCTATGCCAACGCCTACGACGTGGCGGTGCTGGTCTCGGGAGACGGGGACTTTGCCGACGTGGTCAAGGTGATCCAGGACATGGGCAAGCAGGTGGAAAACTCTACCTTCCAGGCCCTTGCCTCCCACCGCTTGGCCCAGCAAGCCGACCGGTTTTTTCCGCTCGATGAGCTACCCTGGGAGCGGCTACGGGCGCGCCCCCAGGAAGAGCAGATCACCGCTGAGGACTGAGAGACTGTCTGATAAGGCTCTAGGAAGCCAATCTTCTCACCATAAGGCGGATCATTGCGACGTAGATTAAGGTTCCCGTGGTTTCGGGCAGAAACTCATAGTCCCGGTTGCGCCTGCGGTTGAAGCTGAGCCAGGCAAAAGTACGCTCCACCACCCAGCGACGACGGCCGCGGGTCTTTTGGCCAAGCCCCTCAAGTTTGCATGACCTGCGCCGTCCGGCCCAGGGTCCGGCGTTTGTATCCTCTAACATCGGGGCCTACATTGGCGGGGTGGCTTCCTTTAGCCTGCGTGGCTGGGTCTGGCTGCTCATGGCCTTGTTGGGCACTGGGGCTGGGCTGCTACGGCCGTGGTTTGGGCTGTCCAACCCCAAGCCCACCGACTTCTATTGGCCAGAAGGGGCTTCAAGGGGCGGTGAGAGTGATGGTAATGGGATTGGCCATCTGAACGCTATAAATCTGGCCCTGCATCCCGATACCGGTAATGTTATCGGTGATGTCCAGGTTGCTCCCGCTAAAGGCACCACTAAACGCACTGAGCGTGACGGTATAGGTGCCCGCAGTGAGCGGGGTGGGGGGGTCGGTTTGGGCTCGAGGTTGGAAGGTGCGATCCGAGCCGAGATAGAAGGCCAGATCGGAGATACCCGAGCCGCCGTTGCGTTGGAAGGTGACCTGGTACAAAGCATTGTAGCCAGGCTGGGCTGCAGCGCTGTCGCTCCAGGATGCGGTTAGGCTAGAGGCGCTGTAGCTCCCCCCGTTCGACAGGTTGCTCCAGGCCACGTTGCCCACCGCAAAGGCCGAACCGCTGCCATCTATGCTTCCGTTGCCATCGGCGTCTATGTTCAGGGTGTAGCGCTTGCCGGGTTCGACCGCGAAGTTGCCGGCAGAGTAGACTCCCGGCGTCAACTCGCTAAGGGTCGCTTCCTTGCCCGTGTTGTCGCTGATGGTGATTTTGGCCCCGGCGGCAGGCTCGGCGTTCTCCAGTTCGCCATCGGCGTTGGGGATGCCCTTCTCGAGCTGCATGAAAACGGCCCCACCAGGCTGCAACAAAGCGGTTGCCCTGAAGAAGCCCTCGGGGGCCAAGCCCAGTTGGATGCGAACCGGGTCGTCCTGTTCGCCCTTCATGGCCCCTACCCGCTGGGAAAGACCACTACGGCACGGCCCGAACTCAAGCGGCGCTAGATCAACCTCCTCCACCCGCCCGATCTCGATCACCTTGGCACCCTTTTTAGGCACCAGGTTCCCCTTGTCGTCCACATAGGTGTCGGTGTAGGTCTTGGTGGCGAAGAACTTGACCGGCACATCTCTCTCCACGGTGATAAAGGCGTCGCCGTTCTTGTCGCTCACCGACCGCAGCCCTGGGCTCGCGGTGATCACCGCCCCCTCAAGGGGTTTCCCGGTCAGCTTACTGGTCACATTTACGAACACGCAGGCCTGATGCTGCACCGCCGGAGCCCCGCCATACCAGGAGAAGTGGCGGATGCTGGCCTTGAGCACCGGGGTGGTGCCGTCCACGCTCGAGCGCTCCACCGTGCCTTCTACAAAGTCTTCCCAGCGCCCGGTCTGGGGGTTGTAGGCGTAACAGTGAATCTTGTCACCAATTTTGTACTCGCTGCGCAGTTCGGGCGGGATGGGGAGTTCGACAATCGCGCTAAAGCCTGGCTTGAGGTTGATGCGGCGGTTTTGCGAGTCCAGGATGCTGAACTCGGCGAAGGTCACCGCTCTCAGCGGGGTGGGGCTGGCGCTCCCGGCCACCAGGTCGCCCGGCAGGGCTGCGCCTTCCTTGGTGGGGTCGAGGGGGGTCACCACCACCTGCAGGTTGGTGTCGGTGGTGTCTAGGCTATTGGGTTGGAAGATGACGGCATAAGGACCGGCCTCGGTGGGCTGGAAGAGGGTGCGGGCCTGGGTGGGGTTGTAGTTTTGTTCCGCGCCACCTTTTTTCAGCGCCACCACGATGGCTTGTGCGCTGTCGGTGGACTCGGCCAGACCATGCCCAGGTGCATAGCCCGCTTTTTCCAGGTCAACCTTGACCAACCCCGGCGGCAGGTTCTGCAAAATGAACTCCCCTCGGCTGTCGGTGGTGGTAGTCTGATTGCTTCCTACCACCGAGACCTTGACGCCGCTGAGCCGAGCTCCGGTGCCGATATCGGTTACCAGTCCTACAACCGTATTGGTAGCGCTTGAGCCGTTGTTCCCACCCCCACCATTGTTGCCGCTGCAAGCCACCAGAAAACCCAATAATGCACCCACCCATAGAGCATTCCTCATGGTTTCCTCCTGTTACCTACGTACCACCACCACATCAAACGAAAGGCCATCAATGGGGATGGCTTTCAAAACGCTGGAACTTTTCAAGTCGAACACCAATAGGTGGCCCTCGGTGCCGCTGCTCACGATGTAAGCCAGGCGCCCATCCGGCGATAGGGCCGCATGGGTGGGGTTGACAAAGGTCTTGCCGGCGAGCTCGAGCCGGTGATTTTCGCTCTGGCCGGTCTCTAGGTCGAGTAGCGAGACCGCGTTGGAGTAGTAATTGAGCGAAAGGATCAGACCCTCTCCCACCCGCAGCATGCCCAGCGGCCCGGGGGTGACGGTGAAGCTTTTGGGTGGGGTGCCGGGTGCGTGCAGGCTGAGGGTGTTGGACTCGAAGTTAGAAACCAGAGCACTGTTTTCCAGAGGCAGCACAAACGCAGGGTCGGAGCCGCTGGGGGCTTCGGCCAGGGTCTGCCAGGTTTGTTCGTCGAGCCAGCGAACCGCGCTTGCTTCGGTGCTGGGATGGCGGGGGCGCAGGGCCACCACCAGCCTCGAACCCACCCTGGCCACATCGGCGGCCTCATTGGCTGCGCCCGTAGGGGGCAGGTCTTGCAAGCGCACTACCGCCCCATCCTTCAGGTCAATTTCGCTCAAGCGCCCCTGGCGGATGTGCGATACAAACAATTTAGAAGCGTCGCTCGAGAGCGCAATCCCCACCGGCCGCTCACCCACAATGAAGGGCTTGGCCCCGCCGGGGTTGTGGCAGGCAAAGCAGGTGGTTTTGGAGAACGCATCCTGGTCAAAATGAGCTTGAATCACGCTGCCATCGGCGCGTTTGTCGGGCACGGGCGCGGTGAGGAAGGTGCGGGAGACCTCAAGACGCTGCACATCCACCTCCGCTACCGCCTGCGAACCCACCAGCACCACATAGACCTTGCTACCATCCGGGTTCAGAAGCATCCGGTGAGGCAGCCCACCCACGGTGATGCGCTTGAGTGTGCGGCCCTGCACCGGGTCAACCACCGCGATGGTGCTCGAGCCGGCCTGGCTCACCAGCACATAGTGGGGGCGGGCCGGCAGCGCAGAGGAGCATCCTAAAAGCAGCAGGCCCAGAGCTAGTACAAGAGCCCTACGCATCGTTATCTACCCTTATCGCAGTAAGCGGGCGCACCCGGGGTTGGCTGTTGGGGTTGATCGACCGCACATATGGCCCAAGTTGCCAGCAGTAGCTGGGCTCCTACCAGTTGTTTCGTACATCCCGACCCCCTGTGCCAAGGGTAGACAACCCCGCATGACTGGAGCATGACCGGCTACTGGGGCCTCTCCTCCGACTCGGTTTCCATCTCCTGCTGCAAAAACGCTATCAAGGCACTGAGTTCGGCGAAATAGTGGCGCTCCTCGCCCTGGCTGACCGAGGCCCGCCAGACCACACCTTCGGGGGTGGGCTCGTACCAGATGCGAACCACATAGATTTGGGTGCTGGTAGCGGCCACAGTCTCTACCTTTAGCGCACCTCGAGGCCCCTGTCGGTAAACCTGAGCTGCTCTGGCTTCACCCCCAGCACTACCGAGAGCAGCCCCCCGGCGATCTCCTGGTAGGTCTTCATTAGGGCTGCATCGTTTTCTTGCGTTGCTACCGAGTAACCGGCCAGAGGAAGGGTAGCCATCAGCACGAAAAGCTCATATAGGCGCTGGCGCTCCGGGCCGGTGGCTTTTTTGAACTCGGGCGAGCCTCCAAACGCTTCTTCCACTACCCTCCACAAACCCAACAGCGCCTGTTCCGAGGGCTCTTCGCCGGTGTAAACCAGGTAGCAGACCCCCACGAAGTACGTAAAAGCCATGGCCACGTTGTTGGGGCGGTCCAGCCGCCGGGCTTCGTCTTCGTAAAGCTCGAGTCCCAGCTCGAATACTTTGACAAGCTCGGCTTGCTGGGCTTTGTTCTTGGTTAGGGATTGTGCGAAAGCCTGCGCCAGTAACGGTTTAGGGCCGGGGCTAAAGGTAGTTTTGGGAATCGAAGGAGGTAGGGCGCTCCCCCCTTGTTTTTGCCGGTTTTGTTTGAAGTACGACTGCATTACAGCCTTATTGATGGCCATCTGGGTTGTATTCATGAGATTGCTGTAGGCCATGTAGACGTTGGCCTGGTAAATGTTGTTGAAACTCTGTATGGGAGTGCTCCATCCCCCAGCACTGTACTGAGCCTGCGCCGCGCTCATCAGTGAAAACACCAATAACGCCAAAGTGTGCCTGCTCATTGGCTCTCCTTTCCTGCCAAGGAAATGTGGGTGTCGGCAGGAGGAGGCACTCCACCGACACCCCGAGGTGCTACTTCTGTACCGTGATGGTGGCGCCGGTAATGGGTAGACCACTCACGGTGGGGCTTCCCTGGGCGCTCACGGCAGTCAGGTTGATCTGATAGGTCTTATTAACTGGAACCGTGTTCTGGTCTCCGCCCCCACAGGCGGCCAGGGTCAGGGCCAGCGCCAGGGCCAGGAAGCCCGCCCTTAACGAGCGCATCCGCCACGCCCCCAGGAGCATCAGGGGCAGCAAGCCAAGCAAGAGAGGCGCAGGCAGGGATGGGAGGCTCTGGGCCTTCAGCACCGCCGGATGGGCCGCCAACGTGCTGGCGATATCGGCGGCCACCAGGAACTGGCTGTTGCCCGTGCTGAGGGCCAGCGGGCTGGAGAGGGTAAGCGTAAGAGTACCATTGTCGGCGCTAAAGGTGCCGTTGGCAATGGGGGTTTCGCCTGAGTCAATCTGGCCGTTGGCGTTGGCATCGCGGATCAGCTTAACCGCCGTAAGGTCTAGGCTGTCGTTGCCGCTGCCACTGGCTTGCAGGGTGATGCTTTGCAACTGGGTGGCCTGCGAAGGATTGAGGGTAAAAGCCAGCATCGCGACATTGCTCTGGCCCTTGCTGCGGGTGGCATCGGTGGGGGCGTTGGCGGGCTTGGCTGCGGTGATGGTCAAGCCCGCGGGTGCGGTGTTGAAGGTAGCGGTCACGGTTTGGGCGGCATTCATGGTGACGGTGCAGGTACCCGTACCCGTGCAGGCCCCACTCCACCCGGCGAAGGTAGAGCCGCTGGCCGCCGCTGTGCTTAGGGTTACCGAGGTCCCGGCGTTGAACGCAGCAGAGCAGGTAGCACCGCAGTTGATCCCCGAAGGGTTGCTGGTGACGGTACCGCTGCCGCTGCCGGCTTTGTTGACGGTCAGGTTGAAAGTAGATGTGGGTGCGGTGTTGAAGGTAGCCGTGACCGACTTGGCTGCATCCATGGTGACCGAGCAGGTTCCGGTACCCGTGCAGGCCCCGCTCCACCCAGCAAAGCTCGAGCCCGACGCAGGGGTGGCGGTTAGCGTGACCGTGGTGCCCTGGGCGAAGTTGGCCGAGCAGGTAGCGCCGCAGTTGATACCTGAGGGGCTGCTCGTCACGGTGCCCGAACCCGTACCGTTCTTGCTAAGCGTAAGGGCAAAGGTAGGGGCCACCAAGGTGGTGAAGGTCTGGGTGGGGCTGTTGAAGGTTCCTGCATCGGTGACGAAGCGGTAGCGCCAATAGTAGGTGGTAGAGGGGTTCAGACCCGTGAGGTTGGTGCTGACGCTGGGAAAGTTGAGGCTGGTATTGGGTACGTTGGTTCCGGGGGTGGACGAACCAAAGGATGTGCTGGTTCCGTAATCTACATAGAGCAAGCCGCTTTTGTAGTAGCTGTAGAGGTTGGTGGCAAGGGTAGCAGAGGTAGAGGTCACACCCGAGCTCTGGGTGTTTTGGAAACTAGCCTGGTAAAAAACCGTTACTGGCTGATAGGGAGTCGCATTGCCATAGGCAGTTTGAGCAACTGCGCTCAAGCGGTGGGTGTTTGGCCCTCCTAGACCCAATAGCTGCTTGTTGAACCGCACCGGCACCCGAATTTCCACCCACCAGCCCGGGGCCACCGCCGACCAGCCGTAGTACAGGCCGCCGAATGGCCCTGTGGAGGCCGTCTGTGAACAGGCCCCGTTGGCATCGTTGGTAAAGGCTTCTGTGTACCCATCGCTGAAGCGCACCCGGTAGCAATACACCGGATAGGAGGCGCTCACCACCGGGGTCGCACCATCGGGCAGGAAAAAGTCAAAACCCACCGCATCGTTGACACAGCCGCTCACATTGGCGCTTACCGCCCGCACATAAGCGATGTCGCCGGTTTTGGGATAGGGTTCATTGGGGTCGGTGAAGTAGCCAACAAAGCTTTGTGAAACCACGACGATATTGCCTGTGACTGGACAGGCAGTTTGTAGCGATTGAAAATTACCGTCAAAGTAGGCTCGAGCCGCCAAGCCGCTTCCAAACCACCCCATCATTAGAACAAAGGCAATCAAACTTCTTGGCACGATCATTTTTCCTTCCGACGGTTAGGGTTGAACAAGCTGGATGTTGATGCCGCTACGGGGCGGTTTTACGATTGCAGGATTGCCCTGGCTATCCAGGTAAATCCCAATCAGGCCCTGGGCCTCGTTCTGGGCAACAATAACGTAATCACCGGCTGCTAAGCCTTCTATACTGAAATTGCCGCTTCTGCCAGAGGTGTTGATGCTGGTGGTTTTACTTTTGTCTTGGTCACACGAGTCTGTAGCGGCCAGGTAGAAGCAGGCCAACACCACAGTGCCCTGTACGGTGGCCCCTGCAGGAGCCGTGACAGTGCCGGAAAAGCCGCCGCCGCCCCCACCCCCACAAGCGCCTAAAGTAAGCAAAATCCCAAGAGCCAACAAAGCTTGCATCGGCCTCATATGATCCTCCCTCCCTCGCGGTGCCTAAGATAGGAAAAGCAGCATGACTGGAGGATGACCGAACAAAACAGACCCCCGCGGGGGTCTGTCCGAAGGGTTATCTGGATCGGGCTTGCTCGAGCCACCTTCGCTGGTCTGGCGTCAGGCGGGACAGGTTGTCGCTCAGCACATCTAGCTGGAAGTTGGCCTGAAGGTTGCCAGGCCGGACGGCCGCCAAGTTGCCGCTATTGTCCACCACCCCGCCCAGGTAGTCGCCCTGGTCTACATTCTTGTTGTTGTTCAGGTCTTTCCAGCCCAGCACTGCGTAATCGCCGTCTGTCAAATCGGCAATGGCGTAGCTGGCCGAGGTACCACCCTGATCGATCTGGATGGCCTTGGAGCGGCTAGGGTCGCAGTCGCCCTGGGCGATATAACAGGCCAGTACCACCGTACCTTGCACGCTGGCATTGGTGCCGCTCCCGACCCTCAGGCTAAGGGGCAGGTTGGCAAAGGTGCTACCCGAAGTGCCCCGCACTGTGAGGGCATAGGTTCCGTTGGGAACACTGGCGGCTACATTCAGGGTCAGGGTGCTGTCGTTCGAGGAGGTGTTGGCCGGGTTGAAGCTCCCGCTCACCCCGGTGGGTGCGCCTTGTAGGCTCAGGCTCACCGCTCCGCTAAATCCGCCGCTGCGGCTGATGGTGATGGGTACATTCACGCTGCCGCCTGGCTGAGCGGTCAGGATGGTATTGGTAGTGGACAGGCTGAAGCTCGAGACCGTGCCACCCTGCACCGCAGCCAGGGCCGCATTGGCGTCAATGAGGCCCGCCCCGCAGTCGTTGCCGCTGGGCCGGCTGCACTGGGTGGCGGTCAGAGGCCTGGCGGTGGACTTCAAGATCTGCAGGGCCTGCGCAGTATCGAGGTTGGGGCTAAGGGCCTTCATCAGGGCCACCACCCCCGCCACGTGGGGTGCGGCCATCGAGGTGCCGTTCAAGAATTTGTAGTTGAACTGCTTGGTCTGGTCGTCGAACCCCAGGCTCAGCACCCCATCCGAATAGCCGTCATTGTTTAGATCTTTGCTCACATCCCCGCCCGGCGCCATCACATCCACGCGGGCGCCGTAGTTGGAGTAAGGTGCGCGGGCCCCCGCATAGTCGGTGGCTCCCACGGTGATGACGTTGGCGCAACTGGCCGGGCTGTAGAGCGAGGCATCGTCGTTTTCGTTGCCGGCGGCCACCACCACCACCACCCCCTTACCGGTTACCAGATTGATGGCGTTCTGTCGGGCGGTGGTGCAGGTGCTCTTACCCCCCAGACTCATATTGATGACCTTGGCCGGGTTGGCGTTGGTGGGCAGGCCGGGCACCGGCTCGCCTGCGGCCCACAGGATGGCATCCACCTGGTCGGCCACGGTGGCCCCCAGGAGGCCAATCACCCGCACGTGCAGGAGGCGGGCTGACCAGTCTACCCCGGCCACGCCCTGGTTGTTGTTGGTCGCAGCCCCCACCGTACCGCCCACGTGCGTGCCGTGATAGTGGGTGCTTTGCTCGTCGCCCACGTCGTAGGGGTCGGGGTCGCGGCCATCGCCGTCGCCTGCGTTGGCAAAGGGGTCGGCACCGCTGATGGGCGAGACCATGTCGTAGCCCGGTACCAAGCGGCTGTCGATGTCGGGGTGCGACCGGGCTGTGTTGCTAGGGCTGAAGAGTACCCCGGTATCCAGGATGGCCACCACTACGCTGTTGGAGCCCGTGGTGCGATCCCAGGCCTGAGGCAGGTTGATGGCGGAGTAGTGCCACTGCAGATCGTAGTACTCGTCGTTGGGCGCAGCCAGGGGCTGCTCGAGCCAGTTCAGGTCGGCAGAGGCCACGTCCGAACGGCTGCGAAGGGCGGCCAGCAAGGCCGGGGTCTCGGCTTCGCTTACATCGGCTCGGTACAGGGCCGTGCGGGGCAGCCCCAAAGGCCGCACTTGCTGGAGTTCCACCGGCCTACCCTGCACCTCTAGCCGCAGGCTGCTCACCGACTGGAGGCTGACCCCCCCCTGAAACTCTACCAGCACCTCCCCCGGTATAAAGCGCGCCTCGCCCGTGCGCCGGAGTGGGCTCGGCTGGGGGTCAATTTGAAGGCGCTGTCCGGTGATGCTGGAGCCCAGCGAAACCGTCCCGCCAATGTTGCCCGACCCTCCCCCAATACTGCCCGACCCTCCCCTCGGGCAAGCCGTCAGTAGCGTCAGCAAGATCCCGCCCAATAACCACCTTGCATACATGGCCTACCTCCTGCTCCTGATCAAGCGCCCTCTTGCCTTAGAAGAAAATCCGGCAACCATGTCGCGGAAAATAACCCCCGGGGCGTGACTGAAGGATGACAGGCGCTAAAAGGTAGTAATCCCCGCCGACTGGGCCGCCTCGAGGATCGCCTTGCAGAGGGGGTTTTGGCTCAGAAAGCTGGGGCGGTGCGCAGGGGGTACTTGCTGCTGAGCAATTTGCAGCAGGTGGTGTACTACTGATTGAAGCTGGGCGTTATCGGCCTTGTGGCCGGTCGCTTGAACCCGGTAGTGAACCCACAGCACCTCGAGCCTTGTACAGCCCGTGGGCCAGTATGTCTGTAGCTTCTTTACTGCCGCCCGAATGTGGCGCTGGGCTTCTTTCAAATGTCCGGAAGGCGCGGGCGCTTCCAAGCAAACTTTAGCCCAGAGGGTGTGGGCCGCGATCTCGAGACTCGGCCAGTCGTTTTTCTGGGCCAGGGTCAAGGCTTCTTGAAGAAGTTGTAAAGCCTGCCCTGAGATGCTCATGCGGGCTTTGGCTAGCAGATAGCGGCCATAAGCCAGGCCTCGGTGGTCGGAAAAAAGCACCTTGAGTCGCTTGAGGATGGGCACCAGCGGTGCACCTTGCTGGTGGGCCAGAAGGGCTTGCAAAATACGGTAGGTGGCCTCATCGCGCTGAGGAAGTTCGGGTTCGCCCAAGGCCCGACCCAGCCAGTCCGAAGCCAACCCCCACTCGCCCCACACCCAGTACAAGCGGGCCATCTGGTACTCGCTGAAAGCCCGCGTCCAGCCCCACTCTTCGGGCACAATATGCAAAGCGCGTTCCAGGGTTTGCTGGGCTTCGGCGTAGCGCTCCAGGTCGTAGTAGCGCAGGGCTAGGTTGTTGAGGTGGTGTACCTCGCGACCCACCACCCCCTGCATGCCCTCGAGCAGTCGCTGAGCCTGTAGCTGGGCTTCCAGGGCTGCCTCGGCGTAGCCCAGCGCCGCCAGAGAGACTGCGCAGTTGTGGTGAAGGCCCATTTGGGTGAGCCGGTTGGCGGATTGCACCAGAACAGGCTCGGCTTCCCGGTAGTAAGCCAGGGCCTGGCGGTGGCGCTCGAGCTGGTCGTAGGCGATGCCCAGCCGGGATGTGCAGATGGCCGCCTGGAGCGCATCGTCCCGCTCCAGATGAAGCTGCCGCAGTTGCTGTAGCGCCTCCAGCAGGGCCGGGGTCTTGCGCTGCACATAAAGCGACTGGGCCAGGGCGTCCAACAGTCGCACCTGCAGGTCGGGCTCTGCCACCTGTTCGGCTAGCTGCAAGCCCTGCCGGGCTGCTTCTTCGGCCTCGGGGCCGTAGGCATGTTCAGCTAGTCGGATGGCCTCGCGCAGCCAGACCCGGGCCTGCTGGGCGGGGGTTTCGGCCAGGGCATGCATGCGTTCGATGAGCGCCGCGTGGCGCTGGCCGGTGTCGAAGCGCACGAGCACCTGGCTCAGGGCCTCCAGGAGTTCGAAGGCCTGGGGTTGGCTGGCATGCTCGAGGGCCTGCTCGTAGAATTGGGCGGCTTCGGTCAGCCGGTAGGCGGCCTCGGCCTTTTGGGCAGCTTGCACCAGAAAGGGAATGGCCCGGCGGGGCTCGCCCTCGAGCCAGTGCTGCGCAATGCGGGCCGCATCGGCTTGCTGGCCTTCTAGATACAGCGCGATTTGCTGGTGCAGATAGGTTTTGACGCTGGCCGGAACGCTGCTCAGGGTCGCCTCGTAGAGTAGGTCATGGACGAAGCTAGAGCCGCGCAGGAGTTGGGCTGCCTCGAGTTCGGCCCAGGGCTTGAGCAGTTCCAGGGGGGTACTCTGGAGCACGGTAGCGGCCAGCTCGAAGGAAAAGTCCAGCCCGGCCACCGCCGCCGTGCTTACCAACCGTTGAGCGCCCAGAGAGAGGCGCTCTAGGCGGGACTGGATCAGGGTGGTGATCTTGCTGGAAACCGGCAGGCGGGCTGGCTTCCGCTGGCCGAGCCCGCCCGATTCCCATAGGCTGCGCAGGGTCTCGAGCAGGAAAAAGGGGTTGCCGCCGGTATGGCGGAAGAGCACCTGGGCCCAGTCTGGAGCAGTCTCATCCAGCTCTGGTAGCTCGAGGCTCTCCAGCAGCCCCTGTACCGCGGCAAGATCCAGCGGCTGTACCTCAACCCGCAAGGCCCGGCCGCTCTGGACATCCTGAGCCAATAGCGCTTCAAACTCCGCCGGTAGTTCGCCGGTACGAAAGGCCAAGACCATGCGCAGCGAGCCCGGGCTGCTCCAGTGCGGGCTAAAAACGAAATGCAGCACCTCGAGGCTGGCCAGGTCGGCAAAATGCAGGTCGTCCAGACAAATCAGCCCCATCCCTTCGGCCACCGCCCGCCGCACCAGCTCGGCCTGGGCCTGAAAGAAGCGCAATTTATCGGCCTGGGTTTGCATGGGGGGTTGGGCCGGGCCGAGTTCGGGCAGAACACGCGATAGCTCGAGCCGGGCCCATTCCGGCAGGGCCAGACCCGGAAAAAGCTCCAGAATCTGGCGGCAGATTCGGCTGTGGGTCGCATAGGGAACGCCCATATCACCCGGGCGGCCCTCGCAAAGCAAAGCCCGGCCCTGGTGGCTCCTCAGAAAGTCCTGTAACAACCGGCTTTTACCCACCCCAGGTGAACCCGATAGCAGAATGACCTGCCCTTGGGCCCAGGCCTGCTCCATCTGGGCCCACTCGGCCTCGCGCCCTAAAAGGCGGGGCGGGCGCAGCACCGAGAGCGGAATCTCCGGGCAGGGCACTGGGCGGTGGGGAACGACGGGTTCTCCTCGCTCAATCTGCCGGAAAAGCTCCAAGGTCTCCGGCAGCGGCTCTACCCCCATCTCTCGCTGAAGCACTCCCCGGCAACGCTCAAAAGCCGCTATGGCCGCGCTCCGGTCACCCAGCAAGTACCACAAGCGCATCACCCGGCGGTGGGCGGTTTCTGAAAGAGCATCGAATTCCAGGAGGCGTTCGGCGTAGCTCAGAGCCTCCCGGTACTGCCCAGTCTGCTCGAACCCATCGGCCAGCGCTGTTAGCGAGTTGCGACGCAAATCGTCCAAACGTTCGCGCCTGATCAAGAGCCAGTCGTCGAAGTCGGGGCAGTCGTCGTAGTCGTGGCCCTCGAGCAAGCGGCCCCGGCTTTGTACTACCTCGGCATGGCGGCCCGCAAAGTGGGCGACCTCGAGGGCAGCCACGTCTACCTCCAGCCCTTGCAATTCCAGCACATCCCCTCCCCTTACCAGCTCGGCCCCCGTAGCCTGCTTGAGCCGCCGCAGAGCCTGGGCCAGGTTGTTGCGGGCGGTGGCCTCGGGGGACTCGGGCCAAAGCAAGCCCGCCAGCTTAGAGCGGCTGGTGGAGCCTTCCAGGGTTAGGTAGGCTAGAATGCCCGCCGTCTTGCGCTCAACCGGGCGAAGCTGACGCGTTTGGATCTGCAAAACCGGAACACCCAACAGCTCCAGACGCCCACGGGATATCTGGGCCTCCTCCGGGCGTTTAAGTTCCGGCATTTAAACATTGTAGGAATCCACGTCAAGGCCGAGAGTTTGTTTGGCACAAAGTTAACCAGGCATTTTTATGGATCAAGTGGTCCAAGAATGGGGAGTAGTTGTAAGTTGGGCGGGTGGATGACACTCGCCTGAGCGATAAACCGTGGGCGGTGCTACCCCCCCGACCTGCGAAGGGGCGTAGGCGCGGTCAGGATCGAGCGGTGCTGAGCGGGATCATGTACCGGTTGAAAACGGGGTGCAGGCGGCGGGATATGCCGCCGGGAGCCCCGGCCACTACTGGCCTGACCGCTGGGTGAGAGAAGGATCGCGGGGGCGCTCGTGGCAGCAGATACTGAGTAGGCTGTGGGCGGCGGGGAAGCTGGGGCCCAGCCAGGCAGTACCCACTGGACGCGAGCCTGGACAAAGCCTTCGACTCCATGCCCCTGCGCCGCAAGCTCCGAGCCCGGGCCTCGGTTCCCGAACGCCGGTACACACATCGCCGTCACCGCGGCCCCAAACCCACCGGCGCCACCAGGTTGAGCGCCTGCACGCCTGGATGGACCACTACCGGGTTTTGCTGCCTCGCTCCGCTCGGCGAAGCTACGCCACATCTGCATCCGCGCCCTGCTCAACTGGTGAGCCTTGTTCTTGGACTAATTGGTACAACGTTTGACCTACGACCCCCAGGATCAGGGCTTCCACACCGCGATCACGCTAGGGTCGATGGGGGTGATCTTATGTTCGGCGGGCAAGTAGGCCGCCTCGCCCCGGCGCAGGTGCAGGTAGCTGCCCTCGGGGAGGTCTACCACCACTTCGCCCTCCAGCACCAGGTACATCTGGGGCTCGTGCACGTCTTCGGGTTTTTGCAGGTAGTAGGCGCGAAACCTCTCCACGCCGGGGAAGCGGGCTTCGCCTTGGGCTTTGCAAAGACGGATCAGGTGGAGTTTCACGCGGTAACGGCTTCTTTCTTGCTGCGCCCGTAGGCCATGCGCAGCTTGAACATGCCCTTGCGGAAGAGGGTGAGGGCTTCATCTTCGGGTAGGTTCAGGGCCTTGGCGGCTTCGGGAACCGCTTTTTGCTGCCCCTGGGTGCGCCGCACTACCTCGGCTTCCTGGGCCGGTAGGTTTAGCCGCGCCACCAGGGGCTCGAGGTCCTTCCAGGTCGCGGGCTTTTTCTTACCCTGGGCGCTGGCCGCTTTGCGCTTGGCGTTCGGGGCCTTTCCGTTCTCCCGCCGCTCGTGCAGCGCCTTGAGGTCGGGCCCGCCGTAGCGTTCGCAATCGGGGTTGGAACAGGCGGTCTTATCGCGTCCTTTTTGGATCTCGTTCCAGCCGCAGATGGGGCACTTGGACTCGAGCACCCGGTCAAAGGAGAGGAAATCGCAATTGTTGCAGCGGTAGTAGGGCTTGCCGCGCCTGGAGATCTTCTGCACGATCTCCCCGGCGTGGCACTTGGGGCATTCTATGCCCGTGGATGGGGCTTCGTCGCGGGAGTAGTCGCACTCGGGGTAACGGCTGCAGCTGATGAAGCTGCCGTAGCGCCCGTGGCGGCGCACCAACTCACCCTGGTGGCATTTGGGGCACGCCTCGCCGATGGGCTCGGCGGCCCGCTTAGCCTCGAGCCGCTCGGTGTGGCGGCACTCGGGATAGCCAGTGCAGCCCAAGAACTGCCCAAAACGGCTCACCTTGACCTCCATCGGCCGGCCGCAGACCGGACACGTCCGGCGCGGCAGGCGACTCACCTCCTCCATGAAGGGCTCGTAAAACTCGCGCACCACCTTAGGCCAGGGTACCTTGCCCTCTTCGATCCGGTCGAGGTGATCTTCCATGGTGGCGGTAAAGTCGTAGGCCACCACCCGGGGGAAGTGCTCCACCAACCACCGCACCACGTCCTTGCCAAGCGGGGTAGGTTTGAGGGTTTTTCCGTTGCGCTCGAGGTACAGCCGCTTCTCCAGGGTATCTATGGTAGGGGCGTAGGTGGAGGGGCGTCCGATGCCCAGCTCCTCCAGGGTCTTCACCAGCGAGGCGTCGGTGTAGCGCGAGGGGGGCTCGGTGAAGTGCTGTTCGGGCTCGAGCTCCAAAAGCCGGGTGTAACTTCCCTCGCTGAGATTGGGCAACGAGCTGTCGGCTTCCTCCTCGGATTCGCGGCCCCAGACCTTCAAGTAGCCGTCGAACTTGAGGATCGAGCCCGTGGCACGAAACACGAAACGGCCTCCCTCGACCGTCACCGTGGTCTGGTCGAACAGCGCCGGGGTCATCTGGCTAGCTACAAAGCGCCGCCAGATCAGGTCGTAGAGCCGGTATTCCTCCTCGGTGAGGTGTTTTCGTATGGAGTCGGGGGTGCGGCTGGGTGAGGTCGGGCGGATGGCTTCGTGGGCGTCCTGGGTGCTCGCAGTTTTCTTGCCGCTGTAGAAGTTGGGCTTATCGGGTAAGTAGGGGTGCCCAAACCGCTGGGCGATCACCTCGCGCACTTCCGCCAGGGCTTCCTGCGAGACCCGTACCGAGTCGGTGCGCATATAGGTGATGAGGCCCACCGTGCCCTCGGGCAGGTCAATGCCCTCGTAAAGCTTTTGGGCGACGCGCATGGTGCGCCCTGCGGTCCAGCCCAGGCGTCCGCTGGCGGCTTGTTGCAGGGTCGAGGTGGTGAAGGGAGCCGCGGGGGAGCGCCGCCGCTCGCGCCGGTCGATCTTGCCGATGCGCCACTGGGGAACCTGCCGGATGCGCTCCACTACCTCGCGGGTTCGGGCTTCGCTGGTAAGCAGGAACCTCTCGGCGGTCTGCACCCGTTCGCCCTCCACGCTGTAGAGCATGGCTTTAAAGCGCTCCGGACCGCTCTCGAACAGCCCTGCGACCGTCCAGTACTCTTGGGGCACAAAGGCTTCGATCTCGGCCTCGCGCTCGACCAGCAGCCGGAGCGCCACCGACTGCACCCGCCCGGCGGAGAGCGCCCGGCGGCGAAACTCCTGGGCCAACAAGGGAGAGAGGTTATACCCCACCAGCCGGTCGAGGACGCGCCGGGCCTGCTGGGCGTCTACCAGGCTTTGGTCGATGGGGCGGGGGTTGCGGATGGCCTCGCGCACCACGCGGGGAGTAATCTCATGGAACTCGACGCGCATGGGCCTCGAGGGGTCCAACTCCAGCAGCCGCGCCACATGCCAGCCGATGGCCTCACCCTCACGGTCGGGGTCGGTGGCGATCAGCACATCCTTGCCCTTGGCGGCCCGTTTGAGTTCGTCCACCACCGGTTTTTTGTCCTTCTTGACCTCGTATTCGGGAGCGAAATCCCGCTCGACATCCACCCCCAAATCGCGCTCAGGGAGGTCGGCCACATGGCCTTTGCTGGCTTTGACCTCGTAACCGGCCCCGAGCATCTTGGCGATGCTCTTGGCTTTGGCCGGGGATTCGACGATGACTAAAGTTCCTTTGTTTGCCATGTTGCTCCAGTGCCCGAGAGGGGCTGGGCTCACCCGGGAAGAAGGAAGAGGGCGGGGTGAGATGCTCGGCTCACTATATAGGGGATAAGATGCGCAATCTGTCAAGTGCGCTAGTAGCTAGGCTGGGGCTAGAGGTTCTAAACGCGCCGGCAATGTGAGGTATGTCGTACGCCATACGTCGTGGGCGAGACGCCAAATGCAAAGCGCGGGGGACCACTAAATCCACGGGGCTCGGTAGAACCAACATGCACACGAAATCACAAAACCCGCCTTGACGCGGTTCCTGAGGAAGTGTATACCAATAGCGAACCAAATGCGTAACGGGCGGGAAATCTCCCGGAAAAGGACGACCTGAAGACCATACACCATCTGCTGTCCCGGAGGGTAAGGAGGCCGAATGAAAAAGTACTTTGGAGTGTTGCTAGCGGGTTTGGCGGCGCTATCCCCGGCGCTGGCCCAGAACAAGGTCAAGCTCACCATCGAAAGCTGGCGCAACGACGACCTCAAGATCTGGCAGGAGACCATCCTCCCGGCTTTCATGAAGAAGCATCCCAACATCGAGGTGGTGTTCGCGCCCTCGGCCCCCACCGAGTACAACGCGGTGCTGGACACCAAGCTCAAAGCCGGAACCGCTGGAGACCTCATCACCTGCCGCCCCTTCGACAAGAGCCTCGAGCTCTTCAACGCCAAGTACCTCGAGGGCCTCAACGACCTGCCTGGCATGAACAACTTCTCCGAGGTAGCCAAGGCTGCCTGGAGCACCGACGACGGTAAGACCACCTTCTGCGTGCCCATGGCCTCGGTGATCCACGGCTTCCTCTATAACAAGGCCATCTTTCGTGAACTCGGGCTTACTGCGCCCAAAACCGAGGCCGAGTTCCTAGCGACTTTGCAAAAAATCCAGGCCAGCGGCAAGTACTCGCCCTTGGTGATGGGCACCAAGGACCAGTGGGAGTCGGCCACTATGGGCTACCAGAACATCGGCCCCACCCTCTGGAAAGGGGAGGTGGGGCGCAAGGGCCTCATCGCCGGGACCCAGCAGTACAACAAGGGAGGCTTCTTGCAGGCGTTCGAGGCCCTCGCCAAGTGGCGGCCCTTCCTGCCTCGCGGCTACCAGGCCCTGGCCTACCCTGACGCACAGAACCTCTTCGCCCAGGGGCGTGGGGCGATTTACCCTGCTGGCTCATGGGACATCGGCGTTTTTCGGCAGATGAACCCCAAGCTCGAGCTCGGCGCTTTCAAGCCTTACACCTTCCCCAATCTCGGGGCCACCCAGTGCGTCATCAACGATCATCCGGACATCGCCATCGGCCTCAACGCCGCCAGCAAGAATAAAGAGGCTGCTCGCACCTTCCTCTCCTGGGTCGCCAGCGACGAGTTCGCCCAGCTGTACGCCAACGCCCTGCCTGGGTTCTTCCCGCTGGCCAACGTGAGCTACACCGTCTCTGACCCGGTGGCCCAGGAGTTCTTAAGCTGGCGCAAGCAATGCCAGACCTCCTTCCGCACCGCCTACCAGATCCTCTCCCGCAACGCCAACCCCAACAACGAGAACGACCTGTGGAACGCTTCGGCCCAGGTCTTGAACGGCACCATGACCCCCAAGCAGGCCGCCGACTTTGTGCAGTCGCGGTTAGCCTCGTGGTACGGACCGCAGAGAGGCAAGTAAGCAGGCGAGGAGTGGGGAGGGCCACCCCTCCCCACCGGACAAGAGCGGTGTTTTCATAGCGATGAAGCGCAGGCCGTTCCCCTGGCATCTAGTGGTCTTTTTGGCCCCGGCGGCTATCATATATACGCTCTTCATGACCTACCCGCTGCTGGGTTCGCTGGTGCTGTCCTTGCAGAACAAGTCTGCCGCCGGTACGGAGACTTTCGTGGGGCTGCACAACTACCACACCCTCTTTACTGCCCCGGAGTGGTCAAAGCCTTTTTGGAATGCCTTTTGGAACAACGTCAAGTTTTTTGCCATTCACATGTTGGTGCAAAACCCGGTGGGCCTGCTGCTGGCGGCCTTGTTGGTGAGCCGTATCCGGGGGGCTTGGCTCTACCGCACGATTATCTTCACCCCCACCATCCTCTCGGTGGTGATCATCGGTTTCGCCTGGAAGCTGATCCTGAACCCGGCCTGGGGTATCTCGCAGGGGATTCTGGATGCGGTGGGGTTGGGAAACCTCAACCAGCCATGGTTGGGGCTCGAGTCCACTGCCCTGCCTACCTTGTCGCTGATCTCGGTGTGGCAGAACGTCGGCATCCCCATGATGCTCTTCCTGGCCGCCCTGATCCGTATTCCCGACGAGCTGATAGAGGCCGCCCGGGTGGACGGGGCAGGGGCTTGGACGATCTTCTGGAGGGTCCAGTTCCCCCTCATCCTGCCTACGGTGGGCATCGTTGCGGTGCTGACGTTTGTGGGTAACTTCAACGCCTTCGACTTGATCTACGCCACCCAGGGGGCTCTGGCCGGGCCTAACTTCGCCAGCGACATCCTGGGGACCTTCTTCTTCCGCACGTTCTTTGGCTACCAGCTCCAGCCCGGCGACCCCTATATGGGGGCCACGGTGGCCGGGGTGATGCTGCTGATCATCTTGAGCGGGGTGCTGGTGTACCTGTTCGCTTGGCAGCGGCGCCTGCAGAATGTCCAGTTCTAGCACGTCATGGGGAGTGTACCCCTGATGAGCCCAAAGACCCCACAGACCCCGCACCGAGGAATTATAGGCCCATCGGGATGGAGGCCTGGCGTGGCGCGTGCTCATTGGCTGCGGGTCATCGGCCTTCATATCGCCCTGATCGCTTACTCGATCCTGGCTTTGTTCCCGGTGTTGCTGGTGGTTCTCAACGCCTTCAAGGACAAGCTCGCAATTTTCAGCGCGCCCTACGCCTTGCCGAACGCCCAGACCTTTACCCTCGAGGGCTTCCGCACCCTCGCGGCCACCGCCAACTTTCCGGCGTACTTCCTCAACAGCTTTTTGGTCACGGCGGGCTCGCTGCTACTGATCATCCTGGTAAGTTCGATGGCCGCTTTTGCCCTCGCCGAGTACGCCTTTCGGCTCAACACCGTCATCGCTCTCTATCTCTCTATCGGCATTATGGTGCCGATCCGGCTGGGCACCATCGGGATTCTCCAGCTTGCAGTTAAGCTCGATTTGGTCAATACTTTGTGGATCTTGATCCTGGTCTACACCGCCCAGGGCATCCCGCTCGCGGTGTTCGTGCTGACGTCTTTCATGCGGCAACTGCCCAAGGACCTAAAAGACGCCGCCCGCATAGACGGCGCCAGCGAGTACCGCATCTACTGGCTCACCCTACCCCTGGTGCGCCCCGCTATCGGCTCGGTGCTGGCGATCTCGATGATTCCCATCTGGAACGATCTTTGGTTCCCTCTCATTCTGGCCCCCGGCGAGTCGACCAAAACTATCGTATTGGGGGCCAGCGTGTTTTTGGGGCAGTTTGTCAACGATTACAACGCGGTGCTGGCTGCGCTGACCTTAGCGATTGTCCCGGCGGTGGTCTTATACCTGATCTTTTCCCAGCAGCTCATTCGGGGCATCACCGCGGGGGCGGTGAGGTGAGGCTTGAGGGCAAGATGCCAAGAAGGGAGGTTCGATGCGCGTAGGAATCGTGGGAAGCGGGGTGATGGGCGAGGTTCACGCGGCGGGGTGGCGAAGCACCGAGGCCGAGTTGGCAGGGTGTTTTTCGGCGAACCCGGAGCAAGCGCGGCGCTTGGCCGAAGAGTACGGGATGAAGGTCTACCGGGATTATTCCGCGTTGCTCGAGGACGTGGACATCGTCGACATCTGCGTACCGACATACCTGCACAAGGCCATGGTGCTCGAGGCCGCCGCAGCTAGAAAACACGTGATCTGCGAGAAACCCATCGCCCTGACGTTCAAAGACGGCCAGGAGATGATCGCCGCCTGCGAGGAGGCCGGGGTGCGGTTCTTCGTGGCGATGGTGGTGCGGTTTTTCCCTCAGTACCGGCTCTCCCGCGAACTGGTAGCCAAGGGGCAGATTGGCCAGCTGGGGGTGTTGCGGCTCAAGCGGGTCTCCTACCCGCCGCACAAGCCGGCGGATAACTGGTACGCCGACGAAGCCCGGTCGGGGGGGATGGTGGTGGACTTGATGATCCACGACTTCGATTACGCCCGCTGGCTGGGGGGCGAGGTGGAGCGGGTGTTCGCTCGAGCCAACCAGGCCACCGACGGCCTCGGCCAGTACGCCCAGGTGATTTTGCGGCACAAAAGCGGCCCGATGGCCCTGGTAGAGGGAGGTTGGGTGTACCCACCGGGTGTGTTCCGCACCGCCCTTGACCTCTCCGGCACCGACGGCCTCATCGAGTGGAGTTCCGACGAACACGCCCCGCTGCGGAGCTTCACCCTCACCCGCCAAGGGGGAGGTGCCGCGGTGGGCCTGCCGGTGGCGGGCTTGGCCGAGGATCCCTATGCCCTCGAGCTCCAACATGCCTACCGCGCCATCGCGAGCGGCGAACCATTTGAGGTGACCCCTCAGGACGCCCTCGAGGCCCTGCGCATCGCCCTGGCCGCCAAGGAGTCCATCCGCACCGGCAAGCCCGTCAATTTGTGAGGCCCTATGCGCATCGGGATGCTTTCCTTTGCCCATCTACACGCCGAGGGATACCAGGCCCTCCTCCGGGCCATCCCGGGGGTCGAGCTGGTGGGGTTTTCCCACGAGGAGGCCGAGGAGGGTCGGCACTTCGCGGCGGAGTACGGCCTGCGCTGGTATCCAAGCCACCAAGAACTGCTGGCCGAGGGGCTAGACGGGGTGGTGGTCTGTTCGGAGAACGCCCGCCACCGCGAGCTGGTAGAGATGGCCGCCGAGGCCCGCTGCCACGTGCTGTGCGAGAAGCCCATCGCAACCCGTCTCGAGGACGCCCGGGCCATGCAAGCCGCCTGTGAGCGGAACGGGGTACACTTCATGACCGCTTTTCCTATGCGCTTCGCCCCTTCAGCGCAGGCCCTTCGGAGCGCAATCCGGCAGGGACAGCTGGGCTGGGTGTACGGGGTCAACGGGATCAACCACTCGGAGATCCCTAAGGCCCACCGGGCCTGGTTTGCGGATGGAGGGCTGGCCGGGGGTGGCGCGGTGATGGACCATGTGGTGCACCTGGCTGACCTGCTGCGCTGGTACTTCGGCGCCGAAGCGACCGAGGTCTACGCCGAGGTGGACAATCTCTTTTACCCGGGAGCGGTGGAGGTGGATACCGCAGGGCTCTTGCTCCTTTCGCTTTCCAATGGGGTCCAGGCCAGCATTGACTGCTCCTGGAGCCGCCCCACCTGGTACCCCCGCTGGGGCCACCTGAAGATGGAGGTGGTGGGAGAGCGCGGCGCGCTGGTGCTGGATGCTTTTGCCCAGTACGTGACGCTGTACGCGCGCAACGCCCCCCGTAAGGTGAGCTGGGTGGGCTTCGGCCCTGACCCCAACCGGGGAATGTTAGAGGAGTTTGTCGCCAGCATTCGTGAGCGGCGCCCACCTGCCGTGACCTGGAACGATGGCTACCAGGCTTTGCGGGTAGCGCTGGCGGCCTACGAATCGGCCCAGGCCAAAGAACCGGTGCGGCTCTCAGGGTGAGGGGCCTTCGCCCTTTTCACTCCACGGGCATACTATCCTGAGGTATGGCGGGCAAAACTCGGGAAGACCTACCGGCGTTGCGGCTGTTGGAAAGGCTTCTCCCGCGCGAGCGGAGCTTTGCGGTACGTATGGGAGAACACCTGCTGCCTGCTACCCAAGCGGCCCAGGCTACCGTAGTGCTCCACCCGCGCCTCCTCGAGCGGCTGGCCCCGCCGCTGGATTTGGCCTTGGGCGAGGCGTACGCGCGAGGAGAGCTCGAGGTCGAAGGGGACCTAGAAGCGGTGTTGGCTGCGCTAGAAGGGCTCGAGCCCTCCTCTTTGCGGGTGCTGGCTGGGTGGGGCAAGGCCCAAGGCCTGCCCCGGCTCGCCGCCATGTTGCGCGGACGGCCCCATTCCAAGTCTCGCGACCGAGCGGCCATCCAGCACCACTACGACCTCTCCAACCGCTTCTACGAGCTTTGGTTGGACAAGCGGATGGTCTACTCTTGCGCTTACTTCCCTACCGGCCAGGAAACCCTGGATCAAGCTCAAGAGGCCAAGCTCGAGCACATCTGTAGGAAGCTCCGCCTCAGGCCGGGCGAGCGCTTGCTGGACGTGGGCTGCGGGTGGGGTGGGCTGGTCATCTATGCGGCCCAGCGCTACGGGGTAGAGGCTTTGGGGATCACCCTCTCCACTGCGCAGCTCGAGGAGGCGCGGGCCCGGGTCAAAGCGGCGGGGCTCGAGGGGCGGGTGCGCATCGAGGCCCTCGACTACCGCGACGTCGGCGGCAGTTTTGACAAGGCCGCCAGCGTAGGCATGGCCGAGCACGTCGGGCACGAGAACCTGGGGCGCTACTTCCAGGTGGTCTGGGAATGCCTTGAGCCGGGCGGGCTCTTCATGCACCACGTCATCACCCGGGGGCCGGTTCCGCCCTCGGTGCCCGCCTGGGTGGCTTCGGGTGAGTTCATGCGCCGCTATATCTTCCCTGACGGGGAGATCTTGCCCCTGTGGCAAAACCTCCAGGCCGCGGAAGCGGTAGGCTTCGAGGTGCGCGACGTGGAGGATCTGCGTGAACACTACGCCCGTACCCTGCGCCTGTGGCGCAAGAACCTCGAGGCTCGCTTCCAGGAGGCGGTGGAGGAGGTGGGTCTCGAGCGCGCCCGGCTATGGCGGCTCTACCTGGCCGGCTCGGCCCACCAATTCGCCTACGGGCACCTCTCGATCCACCAGAGCTTGCTGGCCAAGCCGGGGCAAGGAAGCCGGGTGGAGTTGCCGCCCTCGAGGGCTGATTTGTACCGCCCCTACACCGCCGTAAACCCCGGGTAGCTCTTGGGGAGCAGCCCGCGCTCGAAAGCAGCTTTGGAGAGCTCTTCCCGGAAGTTGGGGTGGGCGATCTCGATGAGCGCCTGGGCCCGTTCCCTTAGGGACTTCCCGAAGAGTTCCGCCACCCCGTACTCGGTGACCACATAGTGCACATCGGCACGGGTCGTTACTACCCCGGCTCCGGGCTTGAGTAGCGGGACGATGCGCGAGAGCGTCCCGTTTTTGCCCGTGGAGGGGAGGGCGATGATCGGCTTTCCGCCGTCGCTGGCCGCCGCCCCCCGGATGAAATCGAGCTGCCCGCCGAAGCCGGAGTAAATCTTGGTCCCGATGGAATCCGCACAGACCTGCCCGGTGAGATCTACTTCCAAGGCCGAGTTGATGGCGATCATCCGGTCGTTGCGGGCGATGTTGAAAGGATCGTTGACCCAGTCGGCGGGGCGCATCTCGAAAAGCGGATTGTTGTGCACGAAGCGGTATAGCCGCTCGGAGCCCAGCACGAAGGTGCCAACCACCTTGCCGGGCAGCAGGGTCTTTTTGATCCCTGTCACCAAGCCGCGCTCGAGCGCTTCCATCACCCCGTCGGAGATCATCTCGGTGTGGATACCCAGGTCCTGGCGGCCCTCAAGGTTGGCCAGCACCGCGTCGGGGATGGCCCCGATGCCCATCTGTAGGGTGCAGCCGTCGTCAATCAGGTCGGCCACGTACTTGCCGATCCTGGCCTCGACCTCGCCGCAGGGGGCGCGCGGCAGGGTGGGCAGGGGCGTATCTACCTCCACGAAGGCCGCGAACTTCGAGACGTGGACGAAGGTATCGCCCAGCGTGCGGGGCATCTGCGGGTTGACCAAGGCGATGACTTTCCTGGCGCTCTCGACCGCCGCCTTGGCCGCGATGACCTCCACCCCCAGGCTTACGAAGCCGAACTCGTCGGGCGGTGAGACCTGCACCAGTGCGAAGTCCAGCGGCAGCACCCCGCGCTTGAACAACCAGGGGACTTGGTGCAAGGAGATCGGCACGTAGTCCGCCCGACCCCCATTCACCGCCTCTCGGTCCGCAGGGCCGACGAAGAGCGAGCGGCGGCGGAAGTGGCCTTCCATCTCGGGGGCCAAAAAGGGGTCCGGCCCGAGCTGAAGCACGTGGATTAGCTCGACGTTTTGTAGCTCGTCCTTGCGGGCCGCCAAGGCTTCCAAAAGGGGGATGGGGGTAGCGGCGTTCCCGGAGATGAAGACCCTGGAGTGGCTTTGGACGAACTCGGCGGCGGTCTCGAGGCCCACCAGTTTGGCGTGGTAGAGCTTGCCGACCTCGCTTCGCCGGAGGGCTTTTCCGGTACGGGTGGCCTTCATGCCCTTATTAGACCCGCATCAGGGGCGGCAAATGTCCCGGCGAAAAGGGCGGCACAGGACAAAGGGTTTGGCGTTTTGTGGAACGCGCACAAAAAGCCTTTGCCTGTGGCTGTGGAAAGGCTACCCGCAGGCCACACCGGCTCGAGGCGCTCGGTGGCGTGCTTGGACGGAGCGGGGAGCCTGGGGTGCGTAACGCGGGATTAACGCTGGCCTTGGTACGGTGGCGGGTAAGGGCGACTTGTCGCTTGAGAAGAAACTAATAGGGGTATTCCAGAGTATGCGCCCGAAGCCGGTGGTGCTCATCGTGCGGTTGTGGCAGGTGAAGGATAAATTGCGGGCCTCGGTGCGGCCCGCCCACGGGGGTGCGACCCGCTATTTCAAGGATATGGCCTCGCTGTGTGCTTACCTGGTCGAGGTTCAGCGGGTCGGGGCAAAGGTCAAACCAGAGGATCCCCAGGGCTTGAAGTGACCTCCTCCCCCCACTAAAGTGGGGGGATCGAACCTAGCCCTTCGGGCTGACCCCCCTTCGCCGACGAGGCTTATGCGCACGTAGGGATGGCTTCCCACCGTCCGAACAGCGGCCCTCATCTCCAGGGGCGTGACTTCGGGCCGGTCCGGCCCTAGGGCCTGATCAGGGCTCAGGCCAAGCCCTTTTCTGAGGATGACCAGGGCGACACCCATTGGCGTCGCCAGGGTTTCCTTGGGCCTGGCTTTCAACCCGCCAATCGCCATCGTGTGGAGGTCCATGTATCCCCCCACTAAAATGGAGGGCATTGTAGCTCCCACACCCCCTTCTCTGTAAGGCCCGCGGGCTTTTCTTATTTCACCTCGAGCGCGAACACCAGATTGCTCACCTGGCGCAGCACTAGACGTAAGGTGTCGTTGCCCCGCTGGATGCGCAGCTCCTCCAAGGGCGGGGTGAGCTGGTAGCGTCCGTCCAGGATCTGCCACCCCCCCACCCGGAGCTGATCCCGCAGGTACTGCCGCAACTCCTCAAACGAGGCGGCACTCTGGAAGCGGCTTTCGCTCTGGCGTCCGGCGTAGCGCTGCGCGAGCAAGGTACTGCCGGGGTAAGCCGCCAGGGGCAGGTAGCTCGAGAGCAGGGGAACCCCTGCGCTGTTGCGCACCACCAGAAGACCGGTTGCCACCACCACCCCTCCCGCCCGAGAGGTCGTTGGCTGGGGAGCACAGGCCGCGAGCAGGATCAATAACCACAACCAGCGCACCCGCTCAGTGTAAAGGGCCGGGCGGGGTCTATTTTTGAGGTTATGCATAAGACGGGGATGGGCTGCTTCTCATCCGGTGATGCTAGATTGGGCGGCGTGAACCCCGTGGCCGATTGGATCTTCGTGGCCTTGTGGTTGGTGGGGCTACTTGGAACTTTTATCCCGATTCTGCCCGCGACCCTTATCATCCTGGGGGCAGCCCTCCTGCACGAGCTGCTGGTAGGATTCTCTGAACTCCCTCGGGGGGTGTGGATCGGGTTAGGGCTGCTGACGGGGCTGGTGTTTCTGGTAGACAACCTGGCCGGGCTCTTGGGGGCGCGGCGCTACGGGGCCTCTCGAGCCGGGGTTTGGGGGGCTTTTTTCGGAGGGCTGCTGGGGATCTTCATCCTTCCCCCGCTGGGGCTTTTCGTGATGCCCTTCGTGGGGGCTTGGGTGGGTGAGGTGGTAGCCGGGCGCCCCATGGAAGCCGCGCTTCAGGCGGCCTGGGGTACGGTGGTGGGGATGTTTGCCGGGATGCTGGGGAAGTTCCTGATCCATGTGGCCATGGGCATCCTGGTGTTGCGGGCCATCTTTTAGTGGGGGTTGGGATGCCGGACAAACCCGAGACCCATAGCGATAGCCGGGCAGAGGGCTGCATGGGTTACGTGCTGGTCTCCCGCCGGGGCTGTCATCTCTGCGAGGAGGCCGAACAAGCCCTCAAGGCGGCCTCATTGCCCTACCATTGGCGGGATGTAGACGCTGATCCAGGCTTGCGCGGCTATACTTTTCGGGTTCCGGTGTTGCTCCATAGGGGCAAAGTGGTTTTAGAAGGAGCGATCACCCACGATAAACTGATGAGGGCGTTGAAGCGAATAGAGGAGTGTTGATATGGATCCCACCATGATCGAAATCGGGCCGTTCCGCATAGCCTGGTACGGCTTCTTTCTGACCGTGGCGATCTTTGCCAGCTTTGAGATCGCCAAGCGCATCCTTAGGCGCTGGAACTTCGACCCCAACCAATTTGAGCAGGCCGCTTTCTGGGCGGTGGTGTGGGGGGTGGTGGGGGCCCGGGTGGGCTATGTCCTCACCAGCCCCGGCGAGTTCGTGCGCAACCCGGTAGAGGCTTTATATATCTGGCATGGCGGGCTCTCCTTTCACGGGGCCATCATCGGCGGGGTGCTGGCCTTCTACTACTACTACCGTCGCTACGGTTACCCCATCCTGGCCTATCTGGACGCCTCTATGCCAGGGGTGGCGATCGGCATCATGGCGGGGCGGTTGGGAAATTTCATGAATGGCTCTGATACTGTAGGCCGCCTGACCAACCTCCCCATCGGCTTTACCTGGCCCCAGAGCGCTACCGGCTTTCCCGGAATCTGCAAATCCACCAACGACCTGGCCTTTGGCGGTTGTTTGGGGGAGGTCGTGCGGGGGCCGGTACACCTCACCCAGCTCTACGGGTTTCTAATCGGTTTGGTGCTGTTGTTTCTGGGGTTGTACTGGATCCGCCAGAACCGCCCTTTCGGTTATGTGTTCTGGCAGTTCGTGTTGTGGTATAGCGCGCTGCGCTCGGTGTTTGAAGAGACCTTCCGGCTCAACCCCTTGTGGTGGAGAGTCTACGAAAACGATCAGATCGGTATCGGCCTATTCACCGCCACCCAGCTCATCTCGATCCCGCTTATCCTCCTGGCGGTCTTTATGCTGCGTCGCCTGCCCAGGGGTGAGCGCCAGCCCGCTTCGGTGGTGGCCCCGCCCGCTCCGCCGGCCAAACCAAGGCGCAAGGGGTAGCGGTTATAGCCTCGCCTCGAGGTAGACTGAGCGTTTGGATATGGTTATGGGTCATGCGGTCGTGATTCTGGCTGCGGGTCTGGGTACCCGCATGCGGTCGAAGCTGCCTAAGATGCTCCATCCGCTGCTGGGCAAACCGATGGTGGCTTACGCGGTAGAAACCGCCCTCGAGAGCGGGGCTGAGCGGGTGGTGGTGGTGCTGGGGCATGGGGCAGAGGAAGTGCGCCAGGCCCTCAAGGGCTACCCGCTGGAATACGTCGTTCAGGAGCGCCAGCTGGGCACTGCCCATGCCCTGCTGCAGGCCCGCCCCTTGCTCGAGGACTACCCCGGCCCCATCGTGCTGCGGCAGGGGGATACCCCCTTAGCCCGCCCCGAGACCATAATCAATCTGGTCAAGGCCCTCGAGACCTCCGACCTGGTGCTCCTCACCGTGAAGATGGCCGATCCCACCGGAATGGGCCGCATCATCCGCGACGGCGACGGTGAGATCATCGCCAACGTGGAGGAAAAAGACGCCAACCTGGCCCAGCGGGCGATCAAAGAGGTGAACGCCGGGGTCTATGCCTTCCGCAACGACGTGTGGGCGGCGCTCGAGCAAATAGACAACCGTAACGCCGCCGGGGAGTACTACCTGCCGGACCTGATCCGGATCTACCGGGCCATGGGCAAGCACGTCAAGGGGTTGGAGTCCAAGGACCCCGGCGAGCTGTTAGGGATCAACACCCGCTCCCAGCTGGCCCAGGTGGAGGCCATCCTGCTCGCACGGTTGCGGCAGCAGTGGATGGACCGGGGGGTGCGGATGATCCAGCCGGAGACCATCTACCTCGAGCCCAGCGTCGAACTGGCCCCTGATGTGACCCTCTGGCCGGGGGTGATCCTGCGCGGGGCGACCAAGATCGGGGAGGGCTGCGAGATCGGGGCTTACTCGGTGCTCACCAACATGGAGCTCGAGCCCGGGGTCATCCTCCGCCCCAACGTGGTGGCCGAAAACTCGCTCATCAAAAGCGGGGCCGACGCGGGGCCTTTCGCCCGCTTTAGGCCAGGGGTGGTGCTCGAGGAGGGAGTCCACGTGGGCAACTTCGTGGAGCTGAAGGCCACCCGCATGCGCCGGGGGGCCAAGGCCGGGCACGTGGCGTACTTGGGTGATGCTGATATCGGCGAGGACTCCAACATCGGGGCCGGGACCATCACCGCCAACTACGACGGAAGGCAAAAACACCGCACCATCCTGGGTCGGGGGGTATTCGTTGGCTCCAACAGCACCTTGATCGCGCCCATCAAGATTGGGGACCGGGCCTATGTCGCCGGGGGGAGCACGCTCAATCAGGATGTGCCCGAAGACGCCCTGGCCATCGCCCGCGAACGCCAGCGCAACATCGAGGGCTACATGAAGCGCAAGCGGGGCTGAGAGCTAGGAGCGGCCACCGACCGGTCTTCGGCCGGGAAAGTATTCATTTGTAATTCAGCGATGGGAGTACACTTAGGCTTAGGAGAATGCCATGAACCTGGGAATGCCTGAGATCCTGATCATCTTGCTGGTGGCGCTGCTGCTCTTCGGGCCGCGCAAGCTGCCCGAGCTGGGCCGCAGCCTGGGGCAGTCCATTCGCGAGTTCAAGCGAGGGGCCCAGAGTATCCGCGAGGAGTTTGAGAGCACGGTGAACCTGGACGAGAAACCGCGGCCGGTCGCGGCCAAGCCGGAGGAGGCTACTCCGGAGAACAAGTCCTAGTTTATGCGCGAAGCGCCCTTGATGGAGCACCTCGAGGAGCTGCGCTCGAGGATCATCTGGTCGTTGGTGGCCTGGGGGGTGATGACCGGGGTGGCCTTCACCTTCCGGGTGCAGCTTTTGGATTGGCTCAAGAGGCCGCTGGATGCCTTCAACGCCGCCAGCAACATCAAAGCTGAGCTGATCGTCCTCAACATTACCGAACCTTTTCTCACCGCCTTCAAGGTAGCGGCCTTCGGCGGTTTGGTGTTTGCTCTTCCTTTCATCGTCTATCAGATCTGGGCTTTCATCGCACCTGGCCTGTATGATCACGAGCGGCGCTTGGCGGCCCCTTTCCTGCTGGGGGCGGGTTTTAGTTTTGCCGCGGGGGCGGTATTTTCTTATTTTGTGCTCCTGCCCTTTGCGGTGCCGTTCCTGTTGGGGTTTTTGGGCGACGTGGTGACGCCGCAGATCTCCATCGGCATGTATATGGGTCAGGTGTTAGCCTTTATGGGGCTGATGGGCCTTCTGTTCGAGATGCCGGTGGTGAGCTACCTGCTCGCTCGGCTGGGCTTCCTGACCAGCCGTTTCTTGATCAGCAACTGGCGGATCGCCATCGTGCTGCTCATCACCTTAGCGGCGGTGATTACGCCTACGGTGGACGTGGTGAACCTGTCCTTGGTGGCCCTGCCGCTGTTGTTGCTGTACTGGATTTCGATCTTCCTGGTGAAGTGGGCCGAGCGCTCGAGGCCCAAAGATATCGAAAAGACCGCAGCCTAGGGGTCTGGCAACACGGGCGGCCGGTATCGGCCGCCGGCCTAACCCGGGGCTGTCAGCCCCATCCGCGGTCGTTCGGGGCCTTGATGGGCAAGAACGAGGCCGGTGCTTTGGTATACCAGTTGCGCAAGGCGAGGCGGGTGGGCTACAATCCTCCAATCTATGGACCAACGCATCCAGGACCTTCGGCGGGAAGTAGACAAGATCAACCGTGAGCTGCTGCGCCTCCTTTCGGAGCGGGGGAAGCTGGTCACCGAGATCGGCCGTATCCAGACCGAGCTAGGTCTACCCCACTACGACCCCAAGCGGGAGGAGGAGATGCTGGCCTACCTCACCGCGGAAAACCCCGGTCCTTACCCGGCCAGCACCATCAGGGGGCTGTTCAAGGAGATCTTCAAAGCCTCGATGAACCTCGAGGAGGCCAAGGACAAGCAGAAGTTTCTCTACTCCAGGAAGGTCAAGCCCGACGACACCAAGGTCAGGGTAGGGGAGGTAGTGTTTGGGGAGGGGAAGCTTCTGGTGGCGGGGCCTTGCTCCATCGAGTCCGAGGAGCAGATGATGTCTACCGCCCGCTTCCTGGCCGAGCGCGGGGTCAAGGTGTTGCGGGGTGGGGCCTTCAAACCGCGCACCTCGCCCTACGGTTTTCAAGGTATGGGCGAGCCCGGGTTGCGCCTCGGTCGCAAGGCTGCCGATGCTTACGGCATGGTCTTCGTTAGCGAGGTGATGGATACCCGCGATGTAGAGCTTTTGGCGCAGTACGTGGACATTCTCCAGATCGGCACCCGCAACGCCCACAACTTTGCCTTGCTCAAGGAGGCGGGCAAGGCCAGCAAGCCCGTACTGCTCAAGCGCGGCTTTGCCCAGACCGTAGAGGAGTGGTTCTATGCGGCCGAGTACATCCTCTCGCACGGCAACGGCCAGGTGATCCTCTGCGAGCGGGGTATCCGAACCTACGAGAAGGCCACCCGCAACACCCTGGACCTCTCGGCGGTGGTCCTCGCCAAGCAAGAGACCCACCTCCCGGTGATCGTAGACGTGACCCACGCAGCCGGCCGCACCGACTTGCTGGCCCCGCTGGCGCGGGCAGCCTTGGCGGCTGGGGCCGATGGCGTCCACGTCGAGGTGCATCCCAACCCCAAGGTGGCCCTCTCCGACAACGATCAGCAGATGGACTTCGCCCAGTTCGAGAAGTTTTTGGCTTCAATCGCCGATCTGATGCCCGTGACCTTGGTCGCCAAAGAGTAGAGGCGGCGCTTGCGGCCCACACGAAAACCCCGGCAAAGCCGGGGTTTATCGCACCCTTTAGTCGGGCGGCTTTGTCCTAGCTCAAGCGGGCAGCACCCCGGCGCTGGCGTCGTGGCCGGGGACAGCGCTGGAGGGTGCGGTGACCTTCACCCTAACCGAAGGGCCCCCGGCTTGCCCGGCCCGCCGCACCTGGTAGGTGTGGAGCCCGGGGCTGGGGGCAGGCTCGAGGGCGAACGACCATCCGCCGTTCTGCTCCACCGTTACGCTGCCGAGCTTGGTGGCGCCGTCGTAGATCTCCAGGGTTTCGCCGGGTTGGCCGGTACCTTGCAGGCTGAACCCGCCCGCCGGGACCTCGGCCCCGTCGGAGGGCGAGGTGATGCTCAGGTTGGTGTTGAGAGGAACCCGTACGGCGAGGTCGGGCTGCCCCGCGGCGAAGGCCCGATACCCCAGGAAGGGCAGGATGCCTAGAAGCCCGATCAGGACCATGGCCAGGGTCATGGCCCAGCGAGCGCTGCCGAAAGCGGGGGTGGCGGTGGGCCAGGGCGGGAGTACCCCAGCCCGGTCTTCTTCCCGCCCGTCTTCGGGCTGCCGCGAGAGCAGCGCCAGGCTGAACAGGCGCAAGTAGTAGTAAGCGGCGATGGCCGAGGTGACCAGGGCCAGCACCAAGAGGGGGTACTGGTGGGCCTTGGCGCCCTCGAGGAAGACCAGCAGCTTACCCCAGAAGCCGGGGAAGGGGGGTAACCCCGTCAGCGAGAGCATGGCGAAGCCCAAGCCTATCCCTAAAAACCGGTTGCGCCCGAAGAGGCCCCGCAGGCGCTCGTAGGGGACGTTGCCGTTGGAGATCGCCGAGAGCACAGCGAACGCCAGGCCGGTCCCCAGCAGATAGGTCAGCAGGTAAAAGCCAATGGCTGGGGCCGCGGTCGCGCTGTAGAGGCCGATCCCTACGTATCCGGCGTGGGCGATGGAGGAGTAGGCCAGCAGGCGCTTGGCCTCGCTCTGGGCCAGGGCCCCCAGGTTCCCGAAGATCAAGGTCAGGACGATGACCGCAGCCAGCGCCGCGCCCCAGGCGGGCAGGCCCTCGGAGGTGAGGCGTACCAAGGCGGCGAAAGCGGCGGCTTTGACCGCGGTGGCCATGAGCAGGCTGACCCCGGTAGGGCTGCCCTGGTAGACGTCAGGGGTCCACCAGTGGAAGGGCACCATCGAGGCCTTGAAGGCTAGGCCGATCAACAGCAGCACCATCGCCGCCGTGTAGAGCGCGCCGCTGCCGCTCGTTCCGGCGTTGAAGCTACCGGTGGCGCCGAAGTGCAGCGCGATGCCGTAAAGGAAGATGGCCGCCGAGATGGCCCCCAGCAGGAAGTATTTGAGGCCCGCTTCGTAGCTTTGCTCGTCGCGTCGCCAGGTGGCCAGCACGTACAGGGGCAGCGAGAGGGCCTCGAGCGCGATGAGGATCACCACCAGGTTCGGCGTGGAGGCCATCAGGAGCATCCCGACCGCGGCGTAGAGAGCCAGCAGGTAGTACTCTGCCCGCTCGCTCGTTTCCCTACCGATCACCACCGCCCACAACACCCCCAGCAAGGCCACCAAGGTGAGCCCCTGAGCCAGGGAGTCCCAGCGGAAGAGGCCGAAGTACTCCGCCGTCTGGTTCCACCCCACCAGGATGGCTCCCACCGCAACGAGGACGCTCCCCGCGGTGAGCCATTTGGTGACCCGCAGCGGGATCCATAAGGCCAGCAAGGTGAGGACAGCGGCGGCGCTCGAGAGGATCAAGAGGGGGATCATGCCGCACCTCCGAAGAGCGCGGCAAACGCCTTGGCCAAGGGTTGCAAGAGCTGGGTAAAGAGCTTAGGGTACAGGCCCAGCAGGGCGATAGCGGCTACGATCACCACCGCGAAGCTCCATTCCTGTAGGGTCATGTCGGGGACGGCGCGGCTCTCGTTTTCGTGGAAGACTTTCTGGTAGGCGGTAAGGGCATAAGCTGCCGCTGCGATCACCGAGAGGAAGGCCACGAAGGTCAGCCAAGGGCTAGCCTTGTAGGCGCCCAAGAGGGCCATGAACTCTCCGGGGAACCCGGCCAGCCCCGGCAGGCCGATCATGCTCATCACCAGGATCATGCCCAGCGCAGCCAAAGCAGGGGCACTTTTGGCCAGCCCCCGCACCGGGCCAATCTCCAGGGTGCCGGTGCGCTCGTAGAGCAGGCCCGTAAAGAGAAACATCCCGCCCGTGTAGACGAACGAGGCGCCCAGCAGGAACAAAGCCCCCACTGCGCCCTCGCTGGTTCCGCTGAAAAGCCCGATGGCCGCCAGCCCCATGTGCGAGATCCCCCCGTAGGCCAGCAGGTTTTTCCAGTCCTTGGCCCCCCAGGCTGCCCAGGCCGCGTAGATGGCGGTGAAGGCAGCCACCGCCAGCAGCAGCGGTTGCAGGTTTTGGAAGCCCTCTGGGGCTAGGGGCATGGCCCAGCGGAAGAAAGCGAAGACACCTACCTTGTATAAGGTGCCCATGGCGTCGGCCAGGCCGCTGGGGTGGCTTTCCTGGTGGAAGCTGGGCAGCCAGGCGTGGAGCGGGAAGAGGGGGGTCTTCACCGCCAGGGCAAAAAGGAAGCCCAGGAAGACCCAATTGGCGATGGAACCTTTGAGCGGGTGGTTTTGTAAGTCGCCGATCAAAAAGCTCTCCGCCCCTCCCAGGAAGCGGGCCGCCAGGATAGCAGCCAGCATCGGCAACGACCCCACCAGGGTGAACAGGGCGAAGGTGTAGACGGCCCGCATCCGCTCACGCCCGCCGTACAGCCCCAGCATGAGGAGGGCGGGAATTAGGGTGAACTCGAAAAATACGTAGAAAAGCACCAGGTCCAGGGCGGCGAAGATGCCCAACAACCCGGTTTCCATCATCAGCGCGTAGCCCACCATCCGCAGCGGGGCTTTAGCCACCCAGACGCCCAGAAAGACCGTAAGGGTCACCGCCAGCCAGAGGAACATGGCCGCGTTGTCGAGGCCCACTGCGTAGTAGATCCCGGCAGGGGCCAACAAGGGGGCCTGGGTGAGGTAGGCGATCCCTTCCTTGGGATGGAAGACGAACATCCCCAACGCCAGCACGAAGACCCCGCCCGAGGCCACCAGGGCAAAGGCCCGCCCCAGCCCCGGCCATAGCACCAGGGCGATCCCTGCCAGCAGGGGAAGGAAGAGGACGATGTCGGCCAGGTTCATCGGCTTACCCCCCATAGGAGGAGCAGTACCGCTCCGACCACCAGCCCCGCTGCGTAGAAGCGGATGTAGCCGGTCTCGAGCCTAGCCAGCAGGTTCCCGATTCCGGCGGTGAGGGTTCCCAGCCAGCCGAAGCCGCCCAAAAGGCCTCTGTCGCCGTCAAAGAGCAGGCTGCCCAGGCCCTTGAGCGGATTTACGATGAAGGTGTTGTACATCTGGTCCACGTAGAAGCTATGCTCGGAGGCCTGCGCAAAACGCGTATACCAGCCGGGCAGGAGTTTTTGCTGGAAGAAGCGGTAGCCCAGGTAGAGACCGGCCAGGGCCACCAAGGCCGAGATCAGCACCAACGTCCACTCGAGCGCCAGGGATGGCTTTTCGTACTCGAGGTGGGCCAGGTTGGGCTCGAGAAAGCGCTCGAGGAGGTTAGGGAAGGGTTCCGGCAGGCCGATGTAGCCGATGAACACTGCTCCCAAAGCCAGGATGTGGTTGGGGAAGAGCATCACGCCCGGGGACTCATGCGGGTGTGCATCCCCCCGGTATTGACCCAAAAACACCGTCACAAACCAGCGCATCGAGTACATGGCGGTGAGGAAGGCGGTAGCCAGCAGCAGGAGGTAGAACACGAGGCTCGAGTTTACGCTGTAGAAGAGGGTGGAGTAGAGGATCGCATCCTTCGACCAGAAACCCGACAACAGCGGCATGCCCCCCAGCGCCAGGGCCCCGATCAGCCCGTGCCAACGGGTTTGGGGCAGGTAGCGCCACATCCCGCCCATTTTGCGGATGTCCTGCTCGCCGCCTAGGGCGTGGATCACCGAACCCGAGGCCATGAACAACAAGGCCTTGAAGAAGGCATGGGTGAGCACGTGAAAAAGGGCGACCCAATAGGCTCCCATGCCCGCGGCCACGAACATAAAGCCGAGCTGGGAGAGGGTCGAATAGGCCACGATGCGCTTGATGTCCTGTTGCCCAAAGGCCGACAGCGCCCCATAAATCGCGGTGAGAAGCCCCAGGATGGCGATCCACAGCGAGACCTCCGGCGCGTTGATGTAGAGGAAGCTGCTGCGGGCCAAGAGGTACACCCCTGCCGTGACCATGGTGGCGGCGTGGATCAGCGCTGAGACCGGGGTGGGGCCGGCCATGGCGTCGGGTAGCCAGACCATCAGGGGAACCTGGGCGCTCTTGCCGACGGCTCCCACGAAGAGCAACAAGGCCGCCAGGGACAGCCCGGCGGGGATGAAGAGGTTCTCCTCGAGCTTGGCGTTGATCTCGGAGATGCCCAAAGTCCCGAACATCGCCCACAACAGCCCCATACCCAGCAAGAACCCCAGGTCGCCGATGCGGTTGACGATAAAAGCTTTGCGGGCCGAGTCGGCGTTCACCCGGTCCTGGTACCAGAAGCCGATCAGGAGATACGAGGCCAGCCCCACGCCTTCCCAACCGATGAACATCACCACGTAGTTGTCGGCTAGGACCAGGGTGAGCATCATGGCGATGAAGAGGTTGAGGTAGGCGAAGAAACGGCTGAAACCGGCATCTGCGTGCATGTAACCGATGGCGTAGACGTGGATCAAGAAGCCCACGCCGGTCACGATCAGGAGCATGAGCCCGGAGAGGTGGTCCAGGTTGAGGCTGAAGGAGATGCCAGGTAGCCAGTCGCTGATGGCAAACTTGGCCCCACCCTGGGCCAGCAGGATCACGCCCAGCACCAAGCTGGCGAGCACCAGCCCCGAGGCGATCACTCCCGGCAGGGGCTCCCGCATCCGTTTGCCGAGCAGACCCAGCAGCACGAATCCCAGGAGGGGAAAGAGAATCGTCAACACCAGCATGGGCCGATACCTCCCTGGTCTAGGCGCAGAGGCAGCGAGCGGGCACGTTGCCCCTTGCGGTTGGCGCAGCTTGATAAACCATCAACTCGTCGGATCATCCCTTTAGCTCCCTGAGTTCATCCACCCCGGTGCTTTCCCGGCGGCGGAAGATAGCTACGATGAGCCCCAACCCTACCGCAACCTCGGCGGCGGCGATGGCGATTACAAAGAGGGCTACGGTCTGGGCATCGAGAGAGCCGTACATTTTGGCCAATGCGACAAGGGCCAGATTGGCCGAGTTCAGCATCAGCTCCACCGAGAGAAAGACCAGGATGGCTGTACGGCGGGTGAGTGCACCAAACACCCCGATGGCGAACAAGATGGCAGAAGTGGCCAGCCAGAGGTTCATCGGCGCACCTCCTCTTTCGAAGCCGGGGTACGCCGGATTTTTTCCTCGTCGGTGAGGGCATCCAGCGGTTTATCCGGCTGGACCAACGCCACCGCAGCGACGGTTGCCACCAGCAGCAAGAAACCCACCGCCAAGAGCGCGTAGCGCCAGGGGCCATAGAGCACCGGCCCGATAGCTTGGGGTAGCCCGCCGTTCAGGTTGCCGACCTGCGGTGGCACCGGGACATCGCGGCTGGCGAGCATCAGCACGACGGCCAAAGCAAGGGCCCCTAAGGCGGCCACAGGGGTGAGCCTCGAGAGCGGGTTGATGCCCACCTCGGCCTGGGCCGCCGAGAGCAACATGATCACGAAGAGGAACAGCACTACGATGGCCCCGGCGTAGACGATGATCTGCACCAAACCCAAAAAGCGGGCGTCCAGCGAGATATAGATACCAGCCAACACCAAAAAGTTAGCGATCAGCGCCAAGGCGGCGTGCACCGCGTTGCGCACCGTCACCACCAGCAGGGCGCTGGCGAGGAGCAGCACGGCGGCTACAATCTCCCAAAAGCCCATCAGTGCCCCCCTAGCGGTTCATTCTGGCCGGTTTCTTTCCGCTTGACCTGGCGTAGCGGGGCCTTGAATCCTTCCAACTCGGCCCGCACGTAGGGCACGGTGTAGCCCTTCTTGATGGGTTTGCCGGTGTAGGCGGCTTCGCGGCGCTGGGGCTTGGTACCTTGCACCTCCACCAGCATGTCCTCCTTGCTGTAGATCAGGTCGGAGTAGCGGTAGTCGGCCATCTCGAAGTCGTAGCCCAGCACCACCGCCCCGGTAGGGCAGGCCTCCTCGCACAGCCCGCAGAAGATGCAGCGCAGCATGTTGATCTCGTAGACCTTGGCGTAGCGCTCGCCCGCGCTGGTGGGGTGCTCCGGGTCGTTCTCGGCGGGCTCGACGTAGATGGCGTACGCCGGGCAGATCGCCGCGCACAGGCTACAGCCGATGCACTTCTCGAGCCCGTTGGGATGCCGGGTCAGCACGTGGCGCCCGTGCCAGCGGGGTTTGAGCGGCACCGGGGCGTCGGGGTAGGGAATGGTCACCGGTTTGGAAAACAAGGCCTTGAGGGTGATCCCTAGGCTCTGGGCCAGTGCAGCCACACTGCTCATGCTCTCACTCCTTTTGCTCTAGGGGTGGCGTTGCGGACTTGGATGCCCCGAATTGTTATAGCCGCCACGATGGCCGCGATCCCTGCCAGCGAGAGCCAGATCAGGACGGTGGGGCTGGCCCCTAGCGCTTTGACCAGGGCGCTCACCAAAAACCACCCCAGGGCGACCGGCAGGAGTACCCCCCAGCCGAAGCGCATCAGCTGGTCGTAGCGTAGGCGGAACCAGGTGGCGCGGATCCAGATGAAGAGGAAGAGGAAAAGGGCGACCTTGAGGAACATCCATAGGTAGGGGATGTCGGGGATGGGCGCGGGCATCCGCCAGCCCCCCAGGAAGATGGTGGGGATGAGGGCCGAGGCGGTGATGAGGTGGACGTACTCGGCCATCTGGAACAGGGCCCATTTGATCGAGGCGTACTCGGTGTTGTAGCCGCCTACCAGCTCCTGCTCAGCCTCGGGGAGGTCGAAGGGGGTACGGGCGGCCTCGGCCAGCGAGGTGATGGCATAGACGCCGAAGGCGATGGGAGCGAAGAGGATGAGCCAGCCGTGGGCGTCCTGCCAATCCACGATTTGCCGGAGGTTCAGGCTCCCTACCACCAACACCGGGGCCAAAAGGCTGGTGCCCAGGGCCAACTCGTAGCTGATGAGCGCGGCGGAGGAACGCAGCGAGCCCAGCAGGCTGTACTTGGAGTTGCTGGCCCATCCGGCCAGGAAGATACCGTAGACGGCCATCTCGCTCACCGCGAAGAGGTAGAGAATTCCCGCGTCGAGGTTGATCACCCAGGGCTGACCGCCGAAGAAAGACCCCGGCGGTCCAAAGGGGATCAGCCCGAAGCCCACCAAAGCGAAGGTGATGGAGATGATCGGGGCCAGCACGAACACCAACCGGTCGGCGCGGGCGGGGACGATGTCCTCTTTGAGGATGGACTTGATGGCATCGGCCAGGGGCTGTAACAGCCCCCACGGACCCACCCGGTTCGGCCCCAGCCGCACCTGGAAGCGGGCCAAGAGGCGGCGCTCGACGAGGGTCATGTAAGCAAAAGCGGTGAGCAGTGCAAACACTACCAAAAAGGCCTTGACGGCCACCAGCCATAGGGGGTCTTGGGGATAGAGGTTGGCGGGGTTCTGCGCAAAAGCCGGGCTGGCCAGCAGTACGAATCCTGCTGCGCGTCGGCCAGACCTCCTGCGCGAAACACCCGCAGTGGGCAGCGTTTTGCGTTTCGCCTTCGGCCTCATCGCGTCTCACCTCCTGCCGGGACCAGCACCCGGGCCGCCACCCGCCGCCCCACCCACGGCCCCAGCGCCGGAGCGAACAGGAAGCCCTTGGGCAGGCGGTCGTCAAGCCTGACCGTGGCCGAGAGGGGACCACCGGGGGCCTCGAGCTCCACCGTGGCTCCTTCCATGAGCCCTTCGGCCCGGGCGGTCTCGGGATGGGCCTCGAGGTAGAGCCGGACGGCCCGGGCTACCTCGGCCACCCGCTGCTCGCGCCGCCACATGCTGGGGCGCAGGTAAACCGTTGTCCCCCCCGGCGCCGCCTGTCGGGCCTCGAAGGTCGGCTGGGCGACCTTGGGCCGCCATAGGCTAAAGGGCTTGGGGAGCTTGTACTTCTCCTCGAGCAGCTTGGCGGCCTGGCGCAAAAGACGCACCGGGGGTTTGACCCCTGTGGCCTCGGCGAGCAAGGCCAAAGCCGCGACGGCACCGTCGGCCTCGCCGTTGTTGATCCCGGCGGGGTAGAGCTCGAGCACGCGGCCCTCGAGGTTCACAGTGGTGCCGCGCTTTTCGTAGAAGGTTTGGCCCGGCAGCACCACATCGGCGTAGCGGGCGGCCAGGGGGGAGAGGTGGGTGAGGTGCAGGATGCGGAAGCCGGTCGCTTTGAGCTGTTCCTCGGTAGGGAGGTAGCCGAAGTAGGCGGCTTTCAGCCCCCCTTGGGTCCAGCCCAGCCCTCCCTTGCCGGGGAAGAGGCCTACGGCCTCGAGGCCGCGGGCGTTGGCCGCCGGGGTCATGGCCATGACCTTGGCCCCTTTCCCTTCGGCTAAGGTTTTGGCTTTGGCCGCGGCCTCGGGGTTGTTCAGCACGTCCGCGCCCAGGATGAGCACCACCCGCTCGGCCTCGCTCCAGCGGCTTTTGGCCCAGGCGATCGCATCCGCCAGCCCTTGGGGGGCCTCGCCCTGGCCCAGCAGAGCGGCTAGCACGGCGGCCTCCTGCCCTGGCGCGTACACGCCCGAGGCCCCGGCCCACTTGAACAGCTGCGCCGGGTAGGTGTTGAAGTGGGCTAGTTTCCGCTTGTCCCGCTCCATCCGCTCCTTGATGCTGAGGTCGGCAAAGGGAATGCCGTGTTGGAGCGGGGCGGGGGGTTTGAGGCCCCGGCTGTACTCCGAGAGGCGCGGGTGCAGGGTGGGGGCTTCCTCGCTGGGGTCGCCCAGGATCAGGGTGAACTGGGCCTCGTTCAGATCCTGGAAGGTGGCGGGCACAAAGCCGGAGGCCAGCGCCGCGGTCCGGCCCGCGAAGTCCCGGTGGGGGCTGCCCCAGGTATCGGCCAGAAGCGCCGCGGCCAAGCCCTCCTCGAGGGTAGCCATGCCCTCTAGATAGATCCCGATCTCAGCCCCCGGTACCCCGTTTAGGCCAGCTTTGATCGCGGCGGCGGCCTCTTCCCAGCTGGCCTCCACCAGCTTGCCGCCCCGGCGGACCAAAGGCCGCAGGACCCGTTCCTGGTTCACCCATTCGTGCCCGAAGCGGGCTGCGTCGGAGATCCAGATCTCACTGGTCTGGGGGCGAAGGGCGGCGCGGATGCGCTCGAGCTTGCCGCTGCGGGTGTCCACCAAGATGCCTGCCCCCGCCGCGTCGTCCATGCTGGTGGTCTCGGTGGTGTCGTACTCCCAGTTGCGGGCGCGGAAGCGAGCGGTGAGGTCCAGCAGCGCCCCTACCGGGCAGATGTCGGTGATGTTGCCGGTGAAGTTCGAGGGAAGCCCCCCTTCATCGCTGCCGATGAAGGTATGGACCCCGCGCTCGATAAAGTCCAGCACCTCATCGCCGGGGATCTCCTCGAAGTAGCGCACGCAGCGCTTGCAGTGGATGCAGCGCTCGCGGTCCAGCACGATGAACTCCGAGAGCGGATGGTGTTTATCCTCGTGGCGGCGGGTGAGCTCGAAGCGGGTGTAGAGGGGCAGCTCGGTGGGGTTAGGCTGGTAGAACTTCTCGTACAGCCCGTACTCGTAGCTGCGGTCTTGCAGCTCACAGGCCCCGCCCTTGTCGCAGGTGGGGCAATCCAGCGGGTGGTTGGCCAGGGTGAGTTCCACCATTCCCGACTGGGCGTGCTTGACCTCGTCGGAGAGGGTGTCTACCACCATTCCCTCGCTCACCATCGTCACGCACGAAGCTTGTAGCTTGGGCATCCAGAAGATCTTGGGCGCACCGCTTTCGTCCAGAATCCAGTTCCCGTCCGGCCCCTTGCGCGGGTTGCCCACCTTGACCAGACACATCCGACACGCCCCCACTGGCGATAGGTAGCGCTCGGAGCAGAACAGCGGTACGTCGTCCCCGGCATGGAAGACCGCGTCCATCACGCTGGTGCCCGCGGGAACCTCCACGACCTTGCCGTTAATCGTCACCGTTGGCATGCGTTTACCTCCACCGGGGCGTAGCGCGTTCGACGGCTTTGCCGTTTTCCACCAAGTCCACGTACTGGTGGCGGAAGTGCTTGAGGCTGCCGCGCACCGGCCAGCAGGCGGCGTCGGCCAAAGCGCAGAAGCTGCGCCCTTCGATCTGATCGAGAAGGTTTTCCAATAGCTCCACGTCGCCTTTCTCGCCCCGTCCGGTCCCGATCTTTGCAAAAAGGCCCACCATCCAGCCCGAGACCCCTTCACGGCAGGGGGTGCATTTGCCGCAGGACTCGTGGCCATAGAAGCGGGTCACGTTCCACATCGCATCCACCATGCTCATGCTGGCCGGGATGCCGATGACTCCGCCGGTGCCCAGCAGCGACCCTTTGGCGGCGAGGGACTCATAGTCCATGGGGGTGTCGAGGATCTCGTCGTTCCAGGGCAGCGGAGGGCAGGAGGAGCCGCCGGGGATGATGGCCTGGATGGGCTCGGTAGGCCCCCCGGCCCAGTCCATGAGCAGCTCGCGGAAGGTTGCCCCCATGGGTAGCTCGTACACGCCGGGGCGTCGGAACGGCCCCGAGACCTGGTAGAGCTTGTGCCCTTTGGACTTCTCGGTGCCCATGCTGGCGAACCAGTCGGCCCCACGGTCGATGATGTGCACCACCGAGCACAGTGACTCGACGTTGTTGATGGTGGTAGGCTTGCCCCACAAACCCGCCTGGGCGGGAAAAGGCGGCTTGAGGCGGGGGTTGGCGCGCAGGCCCTCGAGCGAGTTCATCAGCGCGGTCTCCTCGCCACAGATGTACGCCCCGGCCCCCCGGTGCAGGTAGAGGTCAAAGCTAAAGCCGCTGCCGAAGAGGTTTTGGCCCAGATAGCCTTTGGCGTAGGCTTCTTGGATGGCCCCCTTCAGGCGGTCGTAGGCCCGCCGGTATTCACCCCGGATGTAGATGTAGCCCTTGGTGGCGTGGATGGCGTACCCGGCGATGATCATGCCCTCGATGAGCTGGTGCGGGTCATCTTCCATGAGGTAGCGGTCCTTGAAGCTTCCCGGTTCGCTCTCGTCGGCGTTGCAGACGATGTAGTGTTGTTTCCCCGAGGGCTTGGGCATGAAGCTCCACTTGAGCCCGGTGGGGAACCCCGCCCCGCCGCGCCCGCGCAGCCCGGATCGCTTGACCTCCTCCACCACCTGCTCCGGGGTCATGGCGAGGGCTTTCTTGGCCGCGCCATAGCCGCCGTGGGAGAGGTAATAGTCCAAGGTCCAGCTGCCCTCCACCCCTACGTGCTTGTAAAGGGTCTTCTCAAAGCGGGGGTCGCGCCCGGAGACGATAGGGCCGGAAGGAAGGCTCACGCCACCACCTCCTCTCCTGCATTGTGCACCACGTGTCCCACCTTGCCCGGCAGCTCGATTTCCTCGAGGCGTTTGCCCTCGCGCAGGCCCTGTAGCAGGGCGTGGAGGCGGGCCTTGGTCACGCACTCCACGTAGGGCTCATCGTTGATCTGCACCACCGGAGCAGTGTGGCAGCTTCCTAGACATTCCACTTTTTGGATCGAGAAAAGGCCATCCGGGGTTACCTCGCCCGGCAGAATGCCCAGGGTCTGCACCAACTCGTCCCACAGCTCGTCGGCCCCGCCGATGGCGCAGGATAAAGTAGCGCAGACTTGGAGGTGGTGTTTGCCGGTAGGGAGGCTTTGAAAGTAGGTGTAAAAGCTCATCACCCCGGCTACCTCGGTGGCGGTGGTGCCCACGATTCGGGCGATCTCCTCCTGCCGTTCGGGGCTGATCCAACCCTCCTCCTGCTGCACCCGGCGCAGCAAGGGCATCAATGCTGCCCGCCGCCCTTCGGGGGGGTACTGGCTGAAGACCTCGGCCAGCCATTCTTGTTTATCGTCGAAGAATCCCATTCTTCCTCCGTTTTACGTATTACGCCAGGCGTTGAACGCGTAAGACGTACGGCTCACCGGTCCACATCCCCCATCACGGGATCCAAAGAGGCGATCACCGCTACCATGTCCGGCACCTGGATGCCTTTGCAGGCGTAGGGCAGCGCCCGCAGGTTGACGAAGCTGGGGGCCCGCACCTTGACCCGGTAGGGCATTGAGCCGCCGTCGGAGATGATGTAGTAACCCAGCTCGCCCCGGGCGCTTTCGGTCGGCACGTACACCTCGCCCAGGGCGGGGTGGAAGCCCTCGGTGACCAGCTTGAAATGGTAAATGACCGCTTCCATGCTGGTCTCGAGCAGCCTCCTGGGGGGCAGCGAGATCTGGGGGTTGGGGTCGCGGATGGGGCCTGCGCCCATCCCCTCCAGCCGCTCCACGGCTTGGCGGATGATCTTCACCGACTCGCGCATCTCCTGGATGCGCACGATCATACGGTCGAAGATATCCCCGTTTTCCCCCAGCGGCACGTCAAAGCTATAGGTTTCGTAGCCCGCATAGGGATAGGCCTTGCGCACATCGTAGTTCACCCCGCTGGCCCGCAGGTTGCCGCCGGTGAGCCCCAGGTTGATGGCGTCTTCGGGGGGGATCACCGCGACGCCCTTGGCCCGCTCGTAGAAGATGGGGCTTTCTCGGAAGAGCCCCTCGTACTCGTCGATGCGGTGGGGCATGGTCTGGAGAAACTTCCTGACCTCGCCCAAAAACTCTGGAGGCAGATCCTCCTTGAGCCCGCCGATGCGGATGTAGTTGTGGTGGAAGCGCTGGCCCGTGACCCACTCAAAGAGGTCGAGCACCGCCTCGCGCTCGCGGAAGGCGTAGAAGAAAGGGGTGAGGGCGCCGAAGTCCAGCAGGCCCGTGCCCAGGAACACCAGGTGGGAAGCGATGCGGGAGAGTTCGTTGAGCAAAACGCGGATGGTTTGGGCGCGGAGGGGGACTTCGGCCCCGACCAGCTTCTCCACCGCCAGGGCGTAGGCCAGGTCGTGGGCGAAGGAGTGCAGGTAATCCATCCGGGGGGTGTAGGTGATGTTTTGCAGGTAGGTGCGGTTCTCCATGTTCTTCTCGAAGCCGGTGTGCAGATAGCCGATGTGCGGCACCAGCTCGAGCACCTCCTCCCCCGAGAGCGTCACCACCACCCGCAACACCCCGTGGGTGGAGGGGTGCTGCGGCCCCACGTTGAGGGTCATGACCTCGCTGCGCAGCTCGGTGGGCAGCTCGGGGGGCTCTGTGGGCGCGCTGATTGGTCTCATTGGCCCTCCTTTTTGCTGACCTGGGCGATCTCCCGGTAGACCTCCTGGTAACCCCGCCGGGTGCCCCCGCGCCAGCCCGTCATGCCGCTGTCCTTTCCGGTGAGGCCGGCCCGAAAAGCCGCCGGATCGATGAAACGGCCTTCTTTAAAGAGGGTCGGGGTCTCGCCCAGCGGGTAGTCCTTGCGCAAGGGGTGGCCCTCGAGGTCCTCGGGGGTGAGGATCTTGCGCAGGTCCGGGTGGCCCTCAAACCGGATACCGAAGAGGTCGTAGACCTCGCGCTCGAGGTAGTCGGCGGAAAGCCACAGATCCACCACGGTGGGAATCACCGGATCTCTCTCCGGGAGATACACCCGCACAAACATCCGGCTGCCGTCTCCGTCCTTGTAGCCGGGCAGGGAGACCAGCTCGTAGACCACCGAGAAGCGCTCGGGCTTGGCTTCGGGGTAGTTGAGATAGTCGATCCCCACGATGTCGGCCAGGTAGTTGAAGCCCATCTCCTGGAAAGCCCGCATCTGCGCCTTAAACTCCTCCCGGGAAAGCACCACCCAGGTGTTGCCGTGTTGGCTCTGGGTCTTCCAGCCTTTAGCCGAGGCCAGCTGAAGTACTTGCTCGAGCCGGGTCATCTATCGCCTCCAGGCTTCTACTGGGGGAAGCTTGCGCCCTTGGTCGTCGCGGGCTTTGCCCTGGACCTTCTTCTGAAGCTGCATCACCGCGTAGATGAGCGCTTCCGGGCGGGGCGGACAGCCGGGGACATAGACATCCACCGGTACCACGCTGTCCACGTTTTGCACGATGGCGTAGTTGTTGAACATCCCCCCCGAGGAAGCACAAGCCCCCATGCTGATGACCCACTTGGGGTCGGGCATCTGGTCATAGACCCGGCGCATCACCGGGGCCATTTTCTTGCTCAAGCGCCCGGCCACGATCATCACGTCGGCTTGGCGGGGGCTGGCCCGGAACACCTCCGAGCCGAAGCGGGCCAGGTCGTTTCTGGCGTCGGTGGAGGCCATCATCTCGATGGCGCAGCAGGCCAGCCCGAAGGTGGCGGGCCACAGCGAGTTGGAACGGCCCCAGGCGACTAGTTTCTCGAGGGTGGTGAAAAGCACCCCCTCGTTCTCGAGCTCTTGCACGTCTTTTTGGAAGAGGTCAAGCAGTGAAGGCATTTAGTTCCCTCCGGGAACGCCGGATGTACGGCGTACGGCTTAGGTCTGTGGCTAGTGCCATTTCGTCACTCCCTTGAACCACTCGTAGAGGAAGCCCACCAAGAGCAACACCGTGAAGATCAAAAGCACATAGAAGCCGGTGAGGCCCAAGCCGCCCGCGCTCAGGGCGTAGGGCCACAAGAAGGCCACTTCCACATCAAAGATGATGAAGAGCATGGCCACCGCGTAAAAATGGATCGGGAAGCGCTTGACCTCTCCGGCGGGGTCGTTGCCCGACTCGTAGGCCATTAGCTTGGCCCGGCTAGGGCGCTTAGGGCCCAGGAGGGCCCCCACCCCCACCGCCAGCACCCCGATCGCCAGCGCTACTGCCAGATAGACCAGCACATTGATGTATTCCGAGATGGGCGCCAAGACCGTTCCTCCTTTAGGCAGCTCCTGCTTGGGCTTTACCCTTCGTGCCAGACTTCACATAATTACGTGTGAGATATTGCACGAAGGTGGATACTGTCCGATACATCTTACAACCCTCTCACCATCAGGGGGAGTGGGCTGGAATGCGGTCTGAGTTTTGGCTTGGGAATCGGCCCTAGCGCTTTGGGCACAAGATTTGTGCCCTCTTCGCCAGAGGATGATCCACCGCGTTTGGCGTACTAAGATATCTGCGCGGGAAATCGAGTCACCAGCGCCCTAGAGGTGTTTACCGAAGCGCCGGTCTATCAGAGGGGGGCCCTCCAGGCTCGGGTCGGCCACGATCTCGTCCAGCTTGATCCCGGTAGCCCGCTGGAGGGCCTCGCCCAGCCCTGGGGGGACCGCCTCGGCCTTGAGCCGGAGGACAAGCTTGTCAGTGCCGCCCTCCTTGCTCTCCACCACCAGCTGCGCGCCGCCGCGGGGGTCGATTCCGAACGCCCCGAGGATCGGCGCGAGCTCGGTGGGGTAGAGCTTGACCCCCTTGACCTTCACCATCAAGTCGGTGCGCCCGAACACGCCCCGAGGGAGGCGCACCCGGCCATTTTCGCGCACCGCGACGGCCAGATCGCCGGTGCGAAAGCGGAGCATGGGCATCAGGGTGCGGGAGAGGGCGGTCACCACCAGTTCGCCCTTCTCGCCGTCGGGGGTGGGCTCGAGGGTTTCGGGGTCGAGCACTTCCAGGATCGCCATCTCCTGGACCTCGAGCAGGCCGTTTTTGTGCCGATCCTCCCCGGCCACGATGCCGAGCTCGCTCGTTCCGTAGGCATCCAAGGCGACCCCGCCGATGGCCTGCTCGAGCCTCTCGCGGTAGCCGGGTACGCTGGTAAAGGGTTCACCCCCAGCCAGCAGCAGCTCGAAGCGGCCCCCGGCCTGGGCGATCTTCAGCGCGAAGGAGGGGTTGCAGACCAGGACGTCGAAGCCGTACCTCTGTGTGAGCTGGGCGATGCGCTCGGCCTCGCCGGGGCCGTGAGGGAACACCACCGCCCCGGCGCGCTGCAAGGCCTCGTGGAAGAGCCAGCCCCCGGCGAAGACATGGTAGCTGAAAGCCACCAGCACCCGCTTCCCGGCCACCCCCAGCCGCCCAAAGTGCGCGGCCAAGGCTTGGGATTGGTATTCTAGATCGTCTTGGGAGAGGTACTCCGGCATCCAGCCCAGGGCGGGGCTGGGGGTAAGGTGTACCAGGGCGGTGCCCGTCGGGGGCTGGGGGTTGGCCCCGAGGTGGGCGATCCATTCCTCGCGGGTGGTTAGGGGGAGCCGGGCGATGGTCTCGGGGGTGATCGTCTCCAGGTCTATGCCCTCGAGCTTCCGGGCGTAAACCGGGTGGTTACGGGCGTGCTCGAGCACCTGACGCAGCCGGGCGGTACGGTCCATGGAGCCTCCTTGTTTGGACAAAGTATATCGTAGCCTGCGGGGGGCCACCCTCGCCCGAAGCGGAACCGTAGACCCAATTGCCTCAGGGGATTACCAGCCGAGTGCCCGGAAAGATTTGGTCGGGGTCTTTGATTTGCGGGTTGGCGGCTAGGAGATCGTTGGGGCTTATCCCATAGCGGCGGGCGATCCGCTCGAGGGCGTCGTTCTCCTGTACCACGTAGGTCTGGCGGATGGGCTGGGCCGCCCCCGGCACGGTGAGGGTGAGGCTGGCCAGCACCGGCCCGGAAGGATTGCCCCGCTTCCTGAACTCGTAGCGGAAAGTGCCCACCCCAGGATCTGAGGTCATCCCCCAAGCGCAGCGGTTATTGACCCTCACAAACCAGCGGGGCCGCCCGTTGATGTAGACGGTATACTCGCTGCCCTCGGGGCCGCCGGTACCGGTGAGGCGGAAGTTCCGTGGAACGGTCGCCCCGTCCTGTGGGGCGGTGACGGCGAAGGGGCCGGTACACAGGGCTCGAGGCTTGGGGGGTATGGAGTTATTCACCAGCGGCCTTTCCACCGGCTGTTCCGCGACCTGCACGCTCACCGAGGGGCCGGTCGGCTCTCCCACCCGGCGCACTTCGTAGCGGGCGGTTCCGGTTTTAGCGGTGACCGTGAACCGCCAGCGCCCTTCCGCATCGATGGTAGTTCGGCCTAGGTTTTGTTCGCCGGCGAAGACCTCTAGCTCGTCGCCAGGGGTTCCACGGCCTTCCAGGGCTAGCGCTCCCGGTTGGACGAGGCTCCCGGCCTGAGGAGAGGTGATCTGCGGCGGGAGCGGGGGGGCTTTGACCTCGAGCGGGAGCGCCTCCGAAGCCATGCCCGCGCTCCCGTCCGGCTTCAGGGCCTGCACGACGATCCGCTTCGAGCCGGGTTCGTTCAAGGTGAGAGGGAAGCTCCATCCCCCCGCCGCCGAGACCTCGGCACTGCCCACCGGCTGCCCCTCCACTAGAATCTGGACCCGGCTGTTTGGATCGGCCAAGCCGGTGAGCACGAAGGGAACCCCGGCCACTGCCTCGCTCCGGCTGCCCACCAGGCTAGGCGGTCGAGGCTGCTCGCCCTGACGGATAAACCACAACCCACTCACGCCCAGGGCGAGGAACAGCGCCACGGTGAACTTGAATAGGTCATAGGCCCGCACCTCAGCGGGGCTACGGCCTCGGATCACGCCCCCTCCCTGGGCCGCGGGGGCTCGGCCTCGAGCCGGGTTTGACGCTTGGACAGCTCGCGCAGCTTGAGCCGCATGGCGTCAAGCTCGGCTTGCAGGCGGCCCACTTCCGCTTCCAGCAGCACGAGCTGGCGGTTGGCCCGCTCATCCCCTCGCCGCCAGTAGACGCGGTCGATAAGCCATTCCACCAGCCAGCCCAGTAAAAACCCCAGCGCCAATCCGACGACCAGCTCCAGATCGAAGCCCACCCTCACCTCCGTGCTCGAGCCCTACTCTACTGCTCCCCAGGGGCGCGGGTCGAGGGTCTAAAAGTCAAAGATATCCAGCAGCTGGCTCAGCTTGCCTTTTTTCTTTCGCTTGACATACTCGTCGTAGCCGTGATCGGTGTCGTAGGGGTTGCGCGGCTTGGGGTAGGGCGGCGAGGAGGGTGGCCGGTAGCCCGCCAGCTCCTCCTCGTACTCCCGCTCCGCAGTGCGCACCTGGCCCAACAGCTTCTCCAGCTCTCCCCGGTCCAGCCAGACCCCGCGGCAGGTGGGGCAGATGTCCAGCTCGACCCCGCCGCGCCGGACCACTTGCATGGGCGTGTTGTCATTCGGACAAGTCAACAGGGGCATATAGGGATACCTCCTCCTCTAGGATGCCCGAATCTGATCCAGTTGACATGAAACGTCCACTCGGGCGCGGGTAATTTCGGGAGCATTGGGCTCTGATCGCCTCGTACGCGAGACGCGATGGGGCGTCTTCGGGTCTGTGGTGTTACCAGAGCGCTAAAAATTTTTCCCAAGGCGCAGAAATCTTGTGGACTACACGGCCGCAAGGGCCTGCGTTAGGTCGGCCCGCAGGTCCTCGAGGTGTTCGATTCCCACCGACATCCGCAAGAAGCCCTCGTGCAGGCCCAAGGCTTCGCGCTCCTGGGGCGGTAGGAAGCGGTGCGAACTGGTGGCGGGGTGGGAGAGGGTGGTGTTGGCCCCGCCCAGAGAGAGGGCCAGCCGGATGTATTGAAGGTGGTGCAGCAGGGCATTTACCGCCTGGCGGGAAGGCTCGAGTTCGAAGGAGAGCATCGCCCCAAAGCCGCGATGCAGCACCGTTCGGGCCGTAGCGTGGTCGGGGTGCGAGGGAAGGCCGGGGTAGTGCACCCGGCGCACCTTGGGGTGGTCTTCGAGGAATTGGGCCAGCTCGAGGGCATTTTTCGAGGCTCGCTCCATCCGTACCGCTAGGGTCTCGCTCCCCCGCACGGCCAGCCAGCACTCGTAGGGGTTGGAGACCAGGCCCATCCGCACCGCCACCGTGCGGATTTTCTCGACCAGCTCTTTCTTCCCCGCCACCGCCCCCAGCATCGCGTCGGAGTGGCCGTTGATGAACTTGGTCAGGCTTTCCATCACCAAGTCTACGCCGTGCTCGAGCGGACGGCAGTGGTAGGGCGAGGCGAAGGTGTTGTCCACCACCACCACCGCCCCCGCCTGGTGGGCCAGGGCGGAGAGTTTGGGCAGGTCGGGGACGCGCAGCCGAGGGTTGGAGGCGGTCTCGAGCACCAGCAGCTTGGCCCCTTGTAGCTCCCGTTCCATCCCGGCTACGTCGCCCAGGTCCACCGTCGCGGTTCGCACCCCGAAGCGCCCCAGGTCACGCAGCACGTTCAGGGTCGAACCGTAGAGGTCTTGCGAGGCCACCACTTTATCGCCGGAGCCCAAAAGCCCCAGGAAGGTTGCGCTCAAGGCGCTCATTCCGCTGGCGCAGGCGATGGCGGATTCGGCCCGGTGCAAGGCGGCGAAAAGGGCCTCGAGGGCGCGGTGGTTGGGGGTACCGTTGCGCCCGTAGATGGTGCCTGCCCGGTGCCCTTCGTAGACGGCGTCCACCTCGTCCAGGTCGCGAAACGTCCAGGAGGCCGATTGGTAGATGGGCGGGGAGACCGGCTCGTTTAGGGGTGGTTCGGCCTTCGCAGCGTGGACGGCAAGGGTAGCGAGGTCATCCATGCAAGGATTCTCGAACGCCATGCACCAAATGTCAAACCGTCGGCATGGAACGCCAGAGGCCAATCGAAGGCCCTGATGTCCCGGCTTGAAGGGTGGGGGCGCAAGGCATCGAGCCTTCGCCCCTGGAAATCCGCCCCCCGCTTTATGCACTCCGCGGAACGCCCCAATTCGCCGCGTGTTACGTACGACGTAAGGGCAGCACCGTATGCTCAGGTCGCGCCGGAAGTATGGCCCTCCGGGGATGCTGTTCTCGCCCTAGCCCAACCCCGGAGCGCCCGGATGTACCCCGGGGGTGATGTCCGTGGGGGTCCAGGTCCAGCCGCCCGCGCAGGCCCGCTCGGTCGTAAGGTTCTAGAGGATGCCCGATAACGCCTCGAGCCGCTCCTCGAGCTCCTCTCGGCTCTCCGCCCGCAACGTCACGTGCCCCAGCTTGCGCCCCAGCCGGGGCTCCTTGCCGTAGAGGTGGAGGTGCGCCCCCGGCACGGCCAGCACCTCTTGGGGCCGGGGGAGCTTGCCGATGAGGTTGAGCATGGCGCTGTACTCGCGCGGGGCCGTCGAGCCCAAGGGCAGCCCGCACACCGCCCGCAGGTGGTTCTCGAACTGGCTGGTCTCGGCCCCTTCGATGCTCCAGTGGCCGGAGTTGTGCACCCGAGGGGCCATCTCGTTGGCCAATAGTTGCTCTTCCACCTGAAAGAACTCGATGGCCAAGACCCCCACGTACTCGAGCTGCAATAGCACCCGCCGGGCGTACTCCTCGGCCTGGGCTTGCAGGGTTTGGGTAAGGCGCGGGGCGGGGGCTAGGCTGCGCCGCAGGATGCCCTGCCGGTGCAGGTTTTCCACCAGCGGGTAGAAGACCATCTCCCCGCTTCGGCCCCGCACCGCCAGGATCGAGACCTCGCGCTCGAAAGCGACGAAAGCCTCGAGCACCAACGGCACCCCCCCCAGCTCCTCCCAGGCTTTATCGGCGTCGGCGGCGGTCTCGATCTTCGCTTGCCCCTTGCCGTCGTAACCGAGGGTGCGGGTCTTGAGGAGGGCCGGGTAACCGACCTGCTCTAAGCCTTCCAAGAGGTCGTTCTTGCTGAGCACCGGGTAAAAGGGCGGGGTCGGGATGGAAAGGCCGCGGAAGAAGGTCTTCTCGACCACCCGGTCCTGGGCGGCCTCCAGGGCTTGGGGGGGCGGGTACACCGGGGCCAGGCGCTGTAAAAGCCGGGCGGCCTGAACCGGCACGTTCTCGAACTCATAGGTGATGAGGTCGAGCCCTTGGGCAAAGCGCAAGAGTGCCGCCTCATCGTCGTAAGCCCCCACCACGAGCTCCGCCAGGTGCCCAGCGGGGGCCTCTGCCGCCGGATCGAAAAAGCGGAAGCGCAGCCCCAACGGATAGCCGGCCAGGGCCAGCATCCGCCCCAGCTGGCCCCCGCCCAATACACCAATCCACATACCTCACTACCTTATCAGAGGGGCAGGGCTGGGTTTTGCGATCGTATGCGATTGTACCAAACCCTCGGTTCGTGCTAAGACCAAGGGCATGGACGTGCTCGAGCTGCTGCGGCTCAACCTGTTGTCTCCCATGGTGCTCGCTTTTTTCCTGGGGGTGCTGGCGGTGGGGCTGGGGAGCGACCTTACCTTTCCCGAGGGGCTTTATACCGCGCTCTCGCTGTACTTGCTGTTCGCCATCGGTTTCAAGGGTGGGGTAGAGCTATCCCACACGCCGGCTCGAGCGATCGCGCTGCCCGCTTTAGCCACCTTGCTCCTGGGCTTGCTCACCCCGACGGTGGCCTACTTAACGGCGCGGCGCTTCCTGAGGCTGGATGGGACGAACGCAGCGGCCCTGGCTGCCCACTACGGCTCGGTCTCGGCGGTGACGTTTTTGGCCGCCCTCTCATTCGTCCAGGCTTCCGGGCATCGGGCAGAGGGGTTCATGCCCACTCTGGTGGCTTTGCTGGAAGTGCCGGGGGTGATCATCGGTATCCTCCTGGCCCGCCGCTTTAGCAGCGGGGGCCGTTTGGGAGAAGCGATTCAGGAAGTCTTGACCGGAAAGAGCGTGTTCCTCATGGTGGGGGGGTTGTTGGTGGGGCTGCTCTCTGGCGAGGAGGGTATGAAGAAGGTAGAGGCCTTTTTCGTCGCCCCTTTCCAGGGGGCCCTCACGCTGTTTTTGCTCGAGCTGGGGATGGTGGCGGCCCGGCGCTTGGCCGACTTAAGGCGCCTGGGGGTGCGCTTGGTCGTCTTCGGCATGGCGGTTCCTGTACTGCACGGGAACGTGGGGTTGGTCTTGGCTAAGTGGGCCGGGCTTTCCTTAGGGGGTGCGGTGGTACTCGCCACCATGGCCGCTAGTGCTTCGTATATCGCGGCCCCGGCTGCGGTGCGCCTGGCTTTGCCTCAGGCTAACCCTTCTTTGTACCTGGCGGCGGCTTTGGGGGTCACCTTTCCCTTTAATCTGGTGCTGGGAATACCGCTGTACTACGCCATAGCGCTGCGGCTTTGGGGGTGAGGCGTGGAGCTAGTGCGCTTGAAGTTGGTCACTATCGTGGCGGAGGCGTTATTGGAGAAGCGCCTGATCGAGGAAGTTCGGCACCAGGGGGCCAAGGGCTACACCCTCACCGAGGCCCGGGGAGAGGGCTCGAGGGGGCTGCGCACCATGGACTGGGAGGGGAAAAATATCCGCCTCGAGGTCATCGTGAGCGAGGAGGTGGCCGAACGCATCCTGGGTGTGCTACAGGAGAGTTATTTTCCCTACTACGCGGTGATCGCTTTTGTGGAGAACGTAGAGGTAGTGCGGGGATATAAGTACGTCTAGTGCGCTGGCGACTTGATTTTGGGGCATTGGGCTTTACCACAACGCGGTGGATCAGGCCCACCGGGTTACCAGAACGCTAGCCGCGGGGGTCGGGCTGGGCCAAGACGCTTTGGGTCTGCTGCTGGCGGTAGGCCTCGAGGCTAGCCGCCACCTCCGGGTACTTGTTGGCCAGGATGCTCGCGGCCAGCAAGGCTGCGTTTACCGCTCCGGCCCGCCCGATGGCCAAAGTCGCCACCGGAATGCCAGCGGGCATCTGCACGATCGAAAGCAGGGAGTCCAACCCCTTCAGGCTATGGGACTCCACCGGGACCCCCAGCACCGGCAGGGGGGTTTTGGCAGCGGTCATGCCGGGGAGGTGCGCTGCACCCCCCGCCCCGGCGATGATAACCTCGAGCCCCCGCCCTTTTGCGCTCGCCGCGTACTCAAAGAGCAGATCCGGGGTGCGGTGGGCCGAAACCACTCGTACCTCGTAAGGGATGCCTAGCTGCTCCAAGGTAAGAGCGGTGTGGCGCATCGTCTCCCAATCCGATTTGGAACCCATGATAACCCCAACCTTGGGCAAGGCGCTCTCGCTCACGGCCTCTTTATAACCCACGGCGGGCTAATTTGGGCCAAATTGTATGCGAGTATACCAGCTCTTATCGGTAAGCAGAAAGGGATTCTGTTTATGCAGTATTCCCTAGCATTGGCAGGTGGCGATAGGTTGTCGCCAGCCAAAAGGAGATCTGGCATGAGCAAAACCCCCATTACGGTTGCCTACGGAGACGGGATCGGCCCGGAAATCATGGAGGCGGTGCTGGAGATTTTGGACGCCGCCGGAGCCCAGATTGCCCCCGAAGTCATCGAGATCGGCGAGAGCGTGTACTTACGCGGGCATACCTCGGGCATCGAGGACTCGGCCTGGGAGAGCCTGCGCCGCACCAAGGTCTTTCTCAAGGCCCCCATCACCACCCCGCAGGGTGGGGGGTACAAGAGCCTCAACGTCACCGTGCGCAAGACGCTGGGCCTGTACGCCAACGTGCGTCCGGTGCAATCGTACGAGCCCTTCGTGGCCAGCAAGCACAAGTCCATCGACCTGGTGATCGTACGCGAGAACGAGGAAGACCTCTACGCGGGCATCGAGCACCAGCAGACCGACGAGGTGGTGCAGTGCCTGAAGCTCATCTCCCGTCCCGGCACCGAGCGGATCGTGCGCTACGCCTTCGAGTTCGCCCGGCGGGGCGGGCGCAGGAAGGTCACTTGCATCACCAAGGACAACATCATGAAGCTCACGGATGGGCTGTTCCATCGGGTCTTCGACGAAATCGGAGAGGAATACCCAGAGCTGCAGAAAGAGCACATGATCGTGGACATCGGCGCGGCCCGGCTGGCCGAGACGCCCGAGCGCTTCGACGTGATCTTGGCCCCCAACCTCTACGGCGACATCCTCTCCGACATCGCCGCCGAGGTGGCCGGTTCGGTAGGGCTGGCGGGCAGCGCCAACGTGGGTGACCAGGTGGCGATGTTCGAGGCCGTGCACGGCAGCGCCCCCGACATCGCCGGCAAAGGCGTGGCCAACCCCTCGGGGCTGTTGCAAGGAGCCATCCTGATGCTGGTGCATATCGGCCAGCCGGAGGTGGCGGCGCGGATCAAGAACGCCTGGCTCAAAACCCTCGAGGACGGCCTCCACACCCCCGACATCTACGACGAGCGCGTAAGCAAGAAAAAGGTGGGAACCCAGGAGTTCGCCCAAGCGGTGATCGAACGGCTGGGGCAGGAGCCGGAGCGCTTGCGTCCGGTGCGTTTTGGCAAGGCCACGCAAGAGCCCATGATTCCCCGCCCGGTGCGCAAGCCCCCGGCCCAGAAGGAACTGGTGGGGGTAGATGTCTTTCTCGCATGGCGCGGGCAAGACCCAGAGGAACTGGCCGGGTTGCTTCAACCGCACGCGGGAAACCTCGAGCTGATCATGATCACTAACCGAGGGGTCAAGGTCTGGCCCGGCGGATTCCCCGAGACCTTCCGTACCGATCACTGGCGCTGCCGTTTTATGGGCCAAGCCCTAAGAAACTCCGATGTGGTGGCCTTGTTGGGCCGACTCGCGGAGGCGGGCCTGGACTTTATCAAGACCGAGCACCTGTACACCTTCGACGGGAAACCGGGATACTCGCTCGGTCAAGGACAGTAGTGGCTCTAGCCGCCAGCGGTCGGGGTCCTAGGCCGCTGGCTCATAGCCCAGATCGTTCCTACAACCAGCACCCCCAGGATGAACAGCGAGAACTGGGTCTTGTCAATGCCCGTGACCCACTCGGGGCGGCTCAGAACTTCCTTGGCCAGCTTGTCCCACCCGCCGATGGCCAACTTGACCCCGGCGAAGCCGACCACCGCGAAGGCTACCGTCTCAAAGCGGGGGTATCTCTCCAAGAGCCCCACGAACACCCCAGCTACCAGCCGCAGGGCCAGAATGCCGATAAAGACCCCGGTGAGGATGATCCAGAAGTTATCCGAGAGGGCCACCGCCACCAGCACCGAGTCCACCGCAAAAGCCAGGTCGGCCAACTCGATCTGGGCCACGATGCTCCAGAACTGCCGTGGGGTGACGTTCTTGAGCACTCCCGCGGCGCTCTCGCCGGCGAGCTTTTTCTTCCGCCCCGCGAAATGCTGGATCGCTACGTAGAGCAAGTACGCCGCCCCTATAGCCTGTACCCACCAGAACTCGATCAGGACCGCGGCGAAGACCAACGCCAGCCCGCGCAACACGTAGGCCCCGGCGATTCCGTAAAAGAGGGCTCGAGCCCGCCAGGGTTGCGGCAGCTTACGCACCATCACTCCTAAGACCATGGCGTTATCCGCCGAGAGGATAGCCTCGAGCACCACGATGATCCCGATGACGATTAGCACCTGACCGATATCCATGCCACCTCCTGAGGGTTAGGGTTTTGACAACAATAAAAAATCCACCACGGCAACTTTGCGTCGTGGTGGTCTGACCCAGGCTTTCTTAGCCTCAGCCAACCGGGAGCCCAAGGCGGTGTTTGCCCTACGGGCAAAACCACGGACTCCGTACTGACGGTTGGCTACGAGGGGCTACTCCCCAACCAAAACCAGGCTAGCATTTTCTTGGGTCGCTATCTAGTGGTCCGGCAGCTTGATCTGTGCTGGCCGCACGTCAGGCGTCGTACGCCATACGTCGAACGAAGGGGATCGTCCCCCGGGTGTACGAGCTTTGCTCGTCCCGACAGGGAATCTACCCCCGCGTTTAGCGTCTGGCGTATTGCGTACGACGTACGACGTAGGACGTATACCAACATACCAACCCCACCCCAGCCCTCCCCTGCTAGGGGAGGGGGTACTCTGCGTCTTGCGTTTTGCGTACAGCGTACGACCTCCGCTCCCGCTCATGACAAACTCCTTACTCGGTGACATACAATACCGGCGTGAAAGTCCTAGTAGTGGGTTCGGGAGGGAGGGAACACGCCCTCTGTTGGAAAGCCAAGCAATCGCCCCGCGTGCACCGGCTCTACGCCGCTCCCGGTAACCCTGGGATGGCCGAGCTGGCTGAACTCGTGCCCTGGAACGGAGAGATCCCCGAGTTGGCCGACTGGGCCCAAGCCAACCGTATCGATCTGGTGCTGGTTGGCCCGGAGGCTCCTTTGGTGGAAGGTTTGGCGGATGTCCTCGAAGAGCGCGGCATCCGGGTTTTCGGTCCCCGGGCCAAGGCCGCTATGATCGAAGGCTCCAAGGCTTTCGCCAAGAGCGTGATGGAGCGTTACGGTATCCCTACCGCTCGTTACCGGGTCTTCCACGACGCCCTCGAGGCGTTGGAGTACCTCGAGCAGGTAGGGGCCCCCATCGTGGTCAAAGACTCAGGGCTCGCCGCAGGGAAGGGGGTGACGGTGGCGCAAACTGTCCACCAGGCCAAACAGGCGGTGGCCAACATTCTGGGTCCTGCCGACGAAGCCCGCAGCGGAGAGGTGGTGATCGAGGAGTTCTTCGAAGGTCCCGAGGTGACGGTTTTGGCCGTTACCGATGGCATCACCATCAAGCCCCTGATCCCTTCGCAGGACCACAAACGCCTCAAGGATAACGACGAAGGCCCCATGACCGGAGGGATGGGTGCGGTGGCCCCTTACCCCTTGGACGAGGCGCTGCTGGCGGAGGTGCAACGCCGGGTGCTCGAGCCCCTTATCGCCGGGATGCGCAGCGAGGGGGTGGTGTACAAGGGGGTAGTTTATGCCGGGATCATGCTCACCCGAGATGGCCCCAAGGTGCTCGAGTTCAATGCCCGCTTCGGCGACCCCGAGGCCCAAGCCTTGCTACCGTTGCTCAAGACCGATTTGATCGAACTGAGCCTGGCGGTGGTAGAGGAGCGGCTGAGCGGGCTCGAGCTGGAATGGCACCCCCAGGCCTCGGCCTGTGTGGTCATGGCCGCCCCCGGCTACCCGGACGCTCCCAAAAAGGGGCTGCCCTTAAAGCTGCCAGAGCACCCCCCCGAGGGGGTTGTGTACTTCCAGGCCGGAACCAAGCAAACCTCAGGCGGCCTGGTGACCAACGGAGGGCGGGTGCTCAGCGTGGTTGGCCTGGGGGTGGATTTGCCCGAGGCGCTCGAGCGGGCCTATGCCGGGGTGGAGGCGGTGGACTTCCCCCAAGCCCAGTACCGGCGGGATATTGGGCGCAAAGTGGTGAGCAGAACTTTCCTCTCAGAATAGTAAGCAAGCAGACGCAGCCAGTTCCTTAGTTTGTTAGGCTGCGGTGATGTCTGCCGCTGAGTTTATCGCCCGCCTCCCGCAAGCCGCCCTTTCCCTAGTTTTCCTGATCCTGTCCCAGGGGTTGGCTCAAGACGAACCTTGTCAAGCTGGACCGGTCAGTACGCAGTCAGGTGAGGTCTGTGGCAAAACGTTAGAGGCCGAGGGTAAGACCCTCATGGCCTTCCTCGGCATCCCCTACGCCGAAAGCACTGCGGGTCCCAGGCGCTGGATGCCTCCGGTGCCCAAAGCGCCATGGGCGGGGCGATTGCGCACCATCCAATTCGGCGACGTCTGCCCGCAAAACTACGATACCTCCAAACTTCCGCCCCAAAGTGAGGACTGCCTGTCGCTCAACGTCTGGACGCCTCAGCTTTCTCCGCAGGGCGGGGGCTTGCCGGTGCTTGTGTATATCTATGGTGGCGCGTTCAAGTTCGGGGCCAGCGCCGAGCCGATCTACGATGGGGCTTACCTGGCCGCCCGGCACGGGATGGTGGTGGTGAGCTTCAACTACCGCACCGGAGCCTTGGGATTTTTGGCCGGTGTTGGAGATTTGCGCGGTAACTATGGTTTTTTGGACCAGCAACTCGCACTGCGCTGGGTCAACCAGAATATCCGGGCGTTTGGCGGTGATCCCAATCGGGTAACCCTGATGGGGGAGAGCGCTGGGGCCGCGTCGGTGGCCTTGCATTTGTTATCGGCTCCAGCAAGCCAGCCCCTCTTCCAGCAGGCGGTAATGCAAAGCAACCCGCTGGGACTGCCCTATAAAGATTTAGGCCAAGCTCGGCGGATTGGGCTTGCCTACTTGAACGCTACAGGTTGTCGCTTGGCCCGTGATCCGGTGCAGTGCTTGCGAGAGCGTCCGGTAGAAGCCATCCTGAAAGGCGAAGAAAGCCGTCTGCTGGCACTCTCGGTGCTGTCGGAAGGGCTGGCTAACTTTCTGACCTGGTCACCGGTGGTGGACGGGATGGTGATTCGGGAGCAGCCCCTGGCGTCGGCGCAGCGAGGCGGCTTGGGCAAGCCTAGCCTGATAGGTACCAACACCGACGAATCCATCGTGTTCGTCGCGGGGATCTCGTCTGGCCCGGTGAACCTGATCGTCTATACAGCTTTGTTCAATGTACTAATGGGGGATGCAGGGCCAGCCATCGCGGATCGATACGCCCCAAAGTTACTTCGCGATTACCGCGAGCCGCTTGAAGCCTTCGTCAACGACTACTTGTTTTACTGTCCCAATGATCTCTTAGCCCGTCTAGCCAAAGCTCCGGTCCACACTTACCGCTTCGCCCACGCCCCCGCGGTGAGCCTCTGGCCCAACATAGCACGGTGCCAGGGGAAAGCTTGTCACTCCGATGGCCTCCCCTTTTTGTTCGGTACTCTCGACCGGATGGGCAACCGCAACCCCGACGACCAAGCCCTAGCCCGCGAGACATCCGAGTACATCGGTCAGTTCGTGAAGGGGCAGCCCCTCACCGGGACGACGGGGCTCGCTTGGCCTGCCTATACCAGCTCGAACCGAACCTACCTGCGTTTTGACATCCCTACCCAAATCTTCCAGCCACAAAACCCCAACTGTGCCTTCTTGGACGAGATCGGCTACCAGCGCCTCCACTGATCGGTTGGAGCGATCTTCCATAAGCTGCGCCTAGAACCGTCACAGGGCAGCGAGCGGCTCATCGCCCGTGGAGCGTGTCGAGGAGCTGATCATGAATCTTCCCGTTGCTGGCTACCAAGTAGCGGTTTCCTAGCCGGTAAGGCTCGCCCTGGAGGCCGCTTACGCTCCCCCCGGCTTCGGTGATGAGGAGCCAGCCCGCGGCCACGTCCCAGGGGTTGAGCTTGACCTCCCAGAACCCCTCCAGCCGCCCTGCTGCTACGTAGGCCAAATCCAGCGCGGCGGCTCCAGGACGGCGCACGGTGAGGCCCTTGGCGAGCGCCCGCTGGAAGTAGGTCAGGTTCTCGGTATCCTTGGCCACATCGTAAGGGAAACCGGTCGCCAGCAAACTGCCGATCAGAGTGGCGGTGTTCGAGACCCGGATGGGACGCCCGTTTTGAAATGCCCCCCCTCCTTTAGTAGCGGTAAAGAGCTCCCCTCTTGCGGTGTCCAGCACCACCCCTACCACGACCTCTCCCGCCACCTCAAGGGCGATGCTCACCGCGTAGAAGGGGAAGCCGTGGGCATAGTTGACTGTGCCATCGAGCGGGTCCACGATCCAGCGAAACTCGCTGTGACCTTCCTGGCCACCCTCCTCCCCCAGCACCACATGACGGGGGAAGCGCTCGAGCAATAAGCTCCGGATGGCTTCTTCGCTTTCCCGGTCGGCTTGGGTGACCAAGTCGGTGGGGCCGGTTTTGCTCTCCAGGGCAAAGCCCTTTTCGCGGTAGTAGAGGTGAATGCCGCGGGCCAGATACGCAGCGTCGAGGGCGGTTTCCAGATAGCTTCTCCAGTTCATGGGCCTAGCCTAACATCCCGTACCCCCGGCTATGGGGTCTGCGCGCGCTCAGGTAGCGGGGCTGCCCGGCTAGGTCGTGATGCACCTGCACCGCCTCCCAACCGGCCCGCCGGGCCTCTTCGGCCAGGGTGTGCACGTTGCTTTCGGCCAGCTCGAGCGCCAACCCCCCGCCTGGCTTGAGCGCCCTCCAGGCATGGCATAACAGCTCCCGCGGCATGTCCAACCCCTCCGGGCCAGAGTACAGCGCTTGGGGACTTTCGTAGGCGAGTTCGGGGGGAGCCTGCTCGCGGTAGACCTCGGGGAGATAGGGCGGATTCGAGACGACGAGGTCGAGCGCTTGGAGGTGGGCGGTATAGGGGGCGAACAACACCTTGACCTCGAGCCCGCTACGCTGAGCGTTTTTACGGGCCAGCTCTACCGCAGCCGGGTCGGTGTCGGTGGCCCAGACCTCGGCTTGAGGGAACTGCCGCTTGAGAGCTAAAGCAATGGCTCCGCTGCCGGTTCCCACATCGAGCAGGCGGCCAGAGAAGGAGCGGTCGCGGGGAAGCAATCCAAAGGTGAGCTCCACCAATCCCTCGGTCTCGGGCCGGGGAATCAGCACCCCGGGCCGGACCTCGAGCCTCAGGCCCTCACCGCCCTCCAGGCCTGGCACGTAAAACAGGCTGTAGCCCAGGATAAGCTGGAGCGGGTAACCCTGGCGGCGTCGCTGGAGCCACGCTTCCATCTGCTCGGCGATCTCCGCGGGAACGTTTTCGTGCAGCTTGTGAAGTAGCTCGTCGTCTTTCAGCCCCAGGGCATGGGCCAAAAGCCAGCGGGCCTCTTGGGAAGGAAGCCCGGCTTCGCGAAAACGACCTTCGAATCGTCGTAGCAGCTCGAGCCGGGTCACCGCCCACCGCCTACTCCGCCTCCGGCTCGATGGGCTGAGGATCGCTGCGGGGCATCACGATCACATGCCGCTCGTCACCTTCGCCCACGGAGGTGGTGGTGACCTTGGGGTGCTGTTTGAGGAGCAAGTGGATGATCCGACGTTCGCCCGAGCGCATGGGAGGCAGCTCGACCGGCTGCTTGCTTACCTCTACCTGCAAGGCTGCATCCATGGCCAGCCGCTTGATGCGCTCCTCCTGCCGTTTGCGGTATCCGGCGGCATCCAGTACCACCCGGTATTCCCCAGCGAACAGCTTAGCCATGTAGACATTGGCCAGGAACTCCACCGATTTAAGGGTGCGCCCCTCCTTGCCGATGAACCGCCCCAGGTCACCCCCCAGCACCTCGGCCCGCAGCAGCTCGCCCTCTTGGCGTACCTCTACCGAATAGGCCGGATCCAGATGAAGGAGCAACCCCACCAAAAATTGCTCGAGGGTCTCCTTGGGTCCTTGTGCAGGCGAGGCGGGTTTGGTCACCACCGGGGCCTGGGGCTCTTCGGTGATCACCGGGCTGGGGGGGGCTTCCTCCTCTGCGATGCCCATATCGGAGAGAAGGTCATCCAGACCTCGTTTCTTCTCGTCCATGTTCCATAGTCTAACAGGAGGCAAAACACCAGGGGATAGCGCCCTGAATGAGCGCTACGCCCCCTGGCCTAGGTGGCTACTTTGCTGCGACTGGTTTAGCGGCCAAGCTACGGTTGATCAGCACCTGCTGCCCCAGGCTGATCAAGGTGGAGAGGATCCAGTAGATGGTCACGCCAGAAGGGAATTGCAAAACCAAAAAGATAAAGATCAGGTTGATGAAAATCCCCTGGCGAACGGCCGCCTGGTTGCCGTGGGCGCTGAGCCAGGTGGAAGCGATCATCGAAGCTACGTAGAGCACCGGCAGGATGTAATAGGGATCCGGCAAGGCCAGGTCCGGCAGCCAGAGGAAGCCCTGGCCGAACTCGTAGTTAGAGATCACCTTCCACAACACAAACAGGATGGGCATCTGTAAGAAAAGCGGCAAACATCCCGCCGCCGGGTTCACCTTGTGCTCCTGATAGAGCTTCATGGTGGCCTCGGTACGCTTCTCCTGGTTGTCCTTATACTTCTTGTTGATCTCTTCGATAAGGGGCTGGATGCGTTGGATTTCGGCCATGCTCTTGTACTGCTGGTGCATCAAGGGCCATAGGAGCAAGCGCACCAAGACGGTCAGGAACACGATGGCCAAAAACCAACTCCCCGTATAGCGGTGCCCGGTCTCCATCACCCACAAAAGCCCCAGCGAAAGCCGTCCCCAAATATCTGGGTTGAAGAGGCCGGGGAGTTCCAGAAGACGCTCGACGTGCAGGCGGACCATCTCGTTCTGTCCGCCGTAGACCTTGAAGCTCTCCCCCCCGGCGGGAAGCTGGATCTGGGCTATGCCCGCGCCATTTTGCACATTTAGGCTGATGGGGGTGATGTCGCGTGGAATCAGCACCAAGGCGTAACCTTTGCTGGGCTGGGTCTGCCACGAGACGTAGCGGGCTGCTCCGGAGCCGGAGCTTACCGGGGCGCTATTGCCTTGGCCAAGCCACTTGGTCACGGGGTTGTCAGTGCCGCCTATGCCGCTCCAGGTGAGGGTACGTGGGGTGGAGGTTTTGACCTCGAGGTCTAGGGTTAGCAGCCGGGGGTGGATGGTGTAGGTGACGGCGGTGTCTCCCTGGGTGAAGCGGGCGATGAGGTCGCCATTGGCCCCTACTGAAAAGTCGGCGTTTTCCGGGGTGAAGTTTGAGAGGGTGCCGGGCGCGCTCACCCCAGGGCGTACTAAGTTGGGGGCGCGTTCGTAGTTGCCCCCGAAATTCGATCCCCGGTACTGCTTGACGTACCAGCCGACAATCTGGCCCTGCTGGTTGAAGGCGATATCGGCCAGGTTGGTGATGGCAACGTGCTCGGTTTTACCGTCCTTGTTGACATCGACTTCCTGCCAACCCGGCTGTACTGTGGCCAGAGCGGGCAAAAACACAAAAACTAGGGGCACGATAAGCCGAAGGGCACTTTTCATTGATCTTCTCCTCATTTCATCCTGCGCAAACGCAGGATAGCCGATGGTTTGGTCTTCGCGCTGAGCGCAGGGTTTAAAATTCGCACACGGGCCCCGATTTGAGGGGTCTGCTGAGGCACCGGGTCAATCCCGCCGGGGTGCAACGGGTGGCATTTCAAAATACGCTTTACCGCTAGATAACTGCCCCACAAAGCCCCATGGCGTTCCAGCGCTTCTACTGCATAGTGGCTACAGGTAGGGTAAAAGCGGCAAGTGGGCGGCTTCAGCGGCGAGATAAACCGCTGGTAAAAGCGCACCAAGCCTACCAAGAAAAACCGCACGGGTTTCATTGTACCAACCCTGCTTTCTTAAGTGCCTGAGTGAGGTCACGTAACAGTTCGGCATAACTGGCGTTGGCGGCCTCGGGTTGGGCTACCACCACCAGCTCACAAGGAGGCAAGTGCGTCCGGCGCAGGATTTCGCGCAACCGGCGGCGGACCTTGTTGCGCACCACGGCCTTGCCTACTTTTTTTGAAACCACAATCCCGACCCGTACCTCATGGGTGGAGGGCTCGAGGTGCGGGTCGTGGCGGGTCAGGGGCATCCAGCGTACAGCAACGAGGCGGCCCCTGCCGGGCCGCCCTTTCCTAAGCCGTTGAAACGCTCGCTCTCCCCGTAGGGATCTCAATGGCACTCCGTCACCCTGCTCCAGAAGAAGGCTTCGCCTGGTTTAGACGGTAAGACGCTCACGGCCTTTGGCGCGGCGGCGCTTGATGACCTTGCGACCTCCAAGGGTCTTCATGCGGGCACGAAAGCCGTGGGTCTTGACCCGTTTGCGCTTGTTGGGTTGCCAGGTGCGTTTCATCTTCGTTCCTCCACAAGGATTGTTGGGTTATCGGCTCATTGGGCGCACGGTAACCGCTATACACAAAAGAGACCGGCACGAAGCCGGGGCCGAAAAAGCTTATCACACCTCGGGCGGCTTCGTCTAGGCTTTGTAATTGGCCAACACATCTGAGACGCTTTGGGGACCGCGACTCCAGGGCCTGCTGGGCGCGCTGGTAACTTGATTTGGGCCGACTCAGACGTCATACGTCATACGAAGAGGATCGTCCCCTAGGTGTACGGCGGCACGCCGTCCCGATAGGGAATCTACCTCCGCGTTTAGCGTCTGGCGTTTTGCGTATTGCGTATGGCGTACGACGTATACCAACCCCACCCCAGCCCTCCCCTGCTAGGGGAGGGAGCACCCCGCGTTTAGCGTACGACGTACAGCGTTAGGGCCTCAAGCTACCCGTGCGCTTAGCGTGGATTAATCCGGCGCCGGTTTTCGTACACCTGTAGGGGGGTGAGCCGCCGCGACCGCTCAGCGGCGACTTCAGCCGCGGTGAAGGGCGGGTAGCCTTGGGGTAAAAGCTTGTCGTTGCCCCAAGCCCTCAGCACGAAGTTCAACAGGCTGGCGATCTCCTCGTCGCGGAGTTGGGCGTAGCCGGGCATGACCCCGTTATAGCGTTGTTCGTTTACCGAGATCTCTCCTTGGATACCAAAAAGAACGATCTGCACTATAACAGAACGCCCCCCCGGGCGGCTCACCAGATCGACGCTATGGCCGGCCAAGGGTGGGAACGCCCCGGGACGGCCCTGACCCGCATCGCCGTGGCAGAAGGCGCAGTTTTGTTGGTAAAGGCTGCCCCCATTTTGGGCCAGCGCGGGTACAGCCAAGCCCAGGCTAAGGGCCAGGGTCAGGGCCAGCGGCGTTGTTTTCACAAACCCATTCTAGTAGACCTGGGAGAGGTTTCGATGTATCCCGGGTTAGGAGGGGTTAATCCCAGCTTATTGCGCCCGGACTTCGGCCCAGATTTTGTTGTACAGCTCGGCGGCGGAGCCTAGGTCAGCCAGGAACTCGAGCTTATTGCGCACCTCGGGGCTCGGGTAGATGATGGGGTTATTGCGGGCCTCGATCATCGGAAGGGCTGCCGATACCGGGGTGCCGTAGCCGATCCCGTTAGAGACTTTGGCCGCTACCTCGGGCTCGAGCAGGTAGTTGATAAATTTATAGGCCAGCTCGACGTTTTTGCTCTTGCTCAAGATGGTGAGCACATCGCTCCAGAGGGTGCCGCCCTCGCGCGGGATCACGTATTTGACCTTAGGGTTTTCCTCCATAGCGCGAAAAACGTCGCCGGAGTAGGCCACTGCCACCGCTACGTTGCCCGAGAGCACTTGTTGCACCGCGTCGGTTCCCCCGGCGAAGCCTTTGCTGCGGCGTTTGGCATCGATGAGGAGCTGTTTAGCCCGCTCGAGCGTGGCCGGGTCGGTGGTGTTGACCGAGGCCCCCAAGTAGCGCAGCGCCGCCCCCACTTGCTCGCGCATCTCGGTAAGGAGCAGAAAACTCCCTGCGCTCTTGGCCGGGTCGAAGAGCACCGCCCAGCTATCCACCGGCCCCCTGACCAAGTCTTCCCGGTAGGCGAGTCCGGTGGTGCCCCACTGGTAGACCACCGAGTGCTTGCTGCCGGGGTCGTAGGCCGGATTGGCAAAGCCGGGGTCCAGGTTCTTGAAGTTGGAGATCTTGGATTTGTCCAGCTCGAGGATGGTTCCCCGCTGGGCCAGCTGCCCCACCAGATAGTCCGAGAGGATCACCAGGTCGTACTCGTTATCGCCCCCGGCTTGCAGCTTGGAGATCATCGCCTCGGGATCGTCGTAGGTGTCCAGCACGACCTTGGCGCCCTCACGCTGCTCGAAGTCTCGGATTACCTCCTCGGGCATGTAATCCGACCAGTTGTAGATGTGCAACTCTTGCCCGGCGCGCTGCTTTGGACAGGCGGTGAGCAGGGGCAACAGGAATATCAGAACAGCGATCTTTACAGCGGGTCTTTTCACCTTGTTCCTCCTTTACGCCAGAAGAGTAGGCCCAACAGCAGGATCAGGATGGTAGTTCCCACCATAAGCGTGGAGAGGGCGTGCACATCGGGGGTGATGCCGGTTTTGACCTTGCCGTAGATGTATAGCGGGAGGGTGGTGGATCCCGAACCGGAGGTAAAAAACGTCACCACAAAATCGTCCAGAGAGAGGCTGAACGCCAGCAGGGCCCCCGAGACCACCCCTGGCGAGATCAGGGGCAGCGTGATCTCGAAAAAGGTGCGCCAGCCGGTCGCCCCCAGATCGCGGGCGGCCTCCTCCAGGGCCGGGTCTAAAAGCATCAGCCGGGCTCGCACCACCAGCGTCACGTAGGCCACCTGGAAGCTCACATGGGCCAGGATGATGGTGAGCAGGGAGAGCCGGGGCCAGCCGATGACCTCACGGAGGGTATTGAACAGCAGCAGCAGCGAGATCCCCATCACCACGTCGGGGACCACCACCGGCACATAGAGCAGGTAGCGCAAAAAGCGTTTGAGACGAAACTCGTAACGCACCAGCCCGACGGCCAGCAAGGTCCCGATCACCGTGGAGACTGCGGTTGAGACCACCGCTACGATGAGGGTGTTGGTGAGATACTCGAGCACCCGCTCATTAGCAAAGAGCCGGGTGTACCAATCTAGGGTAAATCCAGTCCAGCTCACCCCGAAACGGCTTCGGTTAAACGACAACAGCGCAATTACCAAAATCGGCAAGTATAAAAAGGCGAAGATCGCCCACGAGTAGACGGCCAGGAGTCGCTTCATGGTTGGTTTCGCCTCTGCTCTAGCCCAGACGTCTTGCCTTGCACGCAAGCGAACCCGGCGTATGACCCGTACGACTTGCTCATACCAGTTCGTCCAATCCCCTCTCGCCTTGAGAGCGGGCGTAAAGCCACAGCCCCAGCAGCACCAAGCCCATCAAGATCATGCTCGCGGCTGCGCCAAAAGCCCAGTTTTGTGCTGCGCCGAACTGTTGCTGGATGAGGTTGCCGATCAAGATGACCTTCCCTCCGCCCAGGAGGTCAGCGATCACGAAGGTGCCCACCGCCGGGATGAAGGTGAGCAAAAACCCGGCCAACAGCCCCGGCAGGGTTTGAGGAAAGACGGCTTCCCAGAACCCCCGCACCGGACCTGCTCCCAAGTCGTAGGCGGCCTCGAGCTGGCTCCACTCGATCCGCTCCACCGCTGCATAAAGGGGCAGTACGAAGAAGGGCAGATAGGTGTATACGGTGGCCATATACACGGCGAAGTCGGAGGGGAAAAGCTCTGCTGGCGGGAAGCCGAATGCGGTAATCACCGCATTTACCACCCCTTCTCGCTGCAAGAGCACGATCCAGGCGTACACCCGGATCAAGAAGTTGGTGAAAAAGGGAATCACCACCAGCAAAAGCAGGATTTGCTTGTAACGGTGGCGGGCGATGTAGAAAGCCAGCGGGTACCCCAGCAGCACCGTGAGCGCGGTGGCCCAAAAGCCAATCCAGAGGCTGCGGCCCAGGATTTCCCAGAAGACGGGCTCGCTGAAGAAGCGGGTGTAGTTGTGTAGCCCGAAGGGCGGGGTGAGCTGGCCGAAATTTCCCCGGCTCATCAGCGAGGCGATCAGGACCAGCCCCGAAGGGACGAACACAAAGGCCAAAAGCCAAAAAGCCCCTGGCCCCACCGTCACCCAAAGGCCTGCGCGGGCCCGCCGGGAGGAGCCGGCCTGCTTCATGGTCCCTCCGCTCTGTCCACCGCTCCTGCGGAAGGCTCGTCAGCCGCGGCGGCTTGGCTCACTACTACCAGTTTTTCCGGGGTCATCGCCACCCAGACCATCTCGTCGTAGTTGAACTCATCATGGCCGGGCTCGAGGATATCCTGGTTGAGGGTATCGGCCAGCAAGGTCATCCCTCCGGCCTTGAGCAGATACTGATTCTCCGAGCCGGTGTAGATGATGTCGTCCACCCGGGCTTGGAAGACGTTGGGTAGGTTGGGTCGCTCGCGGAAGAGCCGGATCTTCTCCGGGCGGATGGAAAGCAGCACCTCCTGCCCCGGCGTGAGGGCGTCCTCCTCGTCTAGCACGAGTTCCCCCAGCGGGGTACGGACCCGGCGGGGCTCGAGCGCGGTGGCGGGAATCAGGTTAGAGTCGCCTAAAAACCTGGCCACAAAAGGGGTTCTGGGCAACTCGTAGACGTCTTCGGCGGGGCCTACCTGCTCGATCTTGCCCCGGTTCATCACCGCGATTCGGTCAGACATCACCAGGGCTTCTTCCTGATCGTGGGTGACGAAGATAAAAGTGATGCCCAGCCGTTCTTGCAGGTTCATTAACTCTACCCGCAGCTCCTGTCGTAGCTTGAGGTCGAGGGCGGAGAGCGGCTCGTCCAGCAGGAGCACCTCGGGCTCGTTCACCAGCGCCCGGGCCAGCGCCACCCGCTGCTTTTGCCCGCCAGAGAGTTGGTGGGGGCGGCGGCTCTCGAGGCCTTGCATGTTCACCAGCTCTAAAGCCCAACTGACCCGCCTGACGATCTCCTCCTTGGGGGTGCGCTTCATCCGGAGCCCAAAGGCGATGTTTTGCGCGACGGTGAGGTGAGGAAATAGGGCATAATTCTGAAAAACCGTGTTGACCGGGCGGCGGTAAGGAGGAACCCCTCGCATGTCCTGGCCCGCGATCAGGATGCGCCCCTCATCGGGTTCGTCGAAACCGGCGATCATCCTGAGCAGGGTGGTCTTGCCACAGCCAGAAGGCCCCAGCAGGCTAAAGAACTCCCCGTTGCGGATTTCCAGGTCTACCCCCGCCACCGCTACGGTATCGCCGAAGCACTTGCCGATGCCCTCGAGGCGAACCGCAACCCCATCTGCCAACTTTCGTTCCCGGCGTCCCCGAAACAGGGCTTGCTCCACGGCACGAGTGTACGGTCAGACCCCCCTGGGGGCAAGTAGCTGGCTTAATGCCTTTCAGGCTCGGGGTTGCAAGGGGCTCGCCGATTTTCACAGAACTCTTTTCGTGGCTCAGCCCGCAAGGGCTAGCGGGAATGCCCCGATGCCAGGGAAGCGGTTGCTTTGCTCAAGACGCCTCTTTCGCCGCGAAGCGGGGTAGCGCAAACACGTCTTAAAGCCGCTCGCAGAGCGGTGCGACCGCTCGGTGTTCGCCTAACGGCGAAGCAGCCGGCTCCACCCGTAGCCAGCCGCCCCTCCCACCTGCAGCGGCGCTTCCACCAGGCCAAAGCCCTGTACCGCTTCCCCCGGGTCAAGGCCGAACTGAGCCCCTCCACAAGCCCCATGCCCGAGCCCTGGAGGGGCTTTACCCCGTAGGGGAGGAGCGAGAGGCGGGCTATGAACTCCTCACCGCCTTGGGTGTGGATGCGGCGGGGCATCTGGCGGTGGGATACGCCCATCTGTTGGCCTACGGGGAGAAGGGTTTCCTAAGCCTGCCGAAGGAGGTGGAGCGGGCCATAGAGGAGGCGATGGGCGCCGGCGGGTGTGGGTGGCGGACCGGGGCTTTGACGACCGCAAGGTGTTCCGTCAGGTGCTTTCGTTGGGGGCGGCTTTTGTGGTGCGCGGGGTTGCGGGCGCTGGGGGCCTCTTTGCCCCTTCCCTTCCGTGGGGGGTGGGAGATGAAGGTAGGGGGCCGTACCGGTGAGTGGAGCTCCGCTTTGGGTGGAGGGAGGTAGCGGTGGAGGGGCAGCGGCTCTCCTCTACGGTCAGCCGGGTACCGGCGCTGGGGAGGCGGGGTTCGTGGTGGCTTTTGACCAGCCTGCCGGTGGGGCCTTTCAAGGGTTTTTGCTGGAGCTTGGGGGCAAGCTAGGGCTTGTCGGCGAAAGGGGGGGCTTTCGCTTGCTAAACCGCCAGGTAACCCAGGAGCATCTGGAACGCGCGGAAGCGGGAAAAGTTGCTTTGTGAAGCAAACTCTCTGAGGGGTTGTGGGGAATTTAATGAATTGAGGGGGTTAGATCGCGGCTGAAGCCGGTAAAGCTCGGTCCACTTCAACTTTTCGCCGCCGTAGTGGGCTGGTAAGGCTGGCCGCCTACTGGATCACACCTGCCGGTCAACACCAACACCGCTTGAGGAGGGGGAGGGATGGGCTTATCCCAAACCCCTTTGGCCTAGGTGGATGGTGGAGATTTGGGCGTGGTGGGAGGTTGCTCGCCGATCACGGCGGGCGGGTTTTCCTCATCCTGCGGGTTAGAATGGGCGCATGCCGTACCCAAGATCAGCCGCATATCCAGCCCAACAGCGCCGCCGGAGCGGATTTCCCCGGCGAAGGTCGGTGGGGTGTTGGGCCTGGTTTTTATTGTTGGGCGCTGCTTTCGGACAGAGCCTGAACCTCCCCGCCGAAGCCCGCGTGGGGCAGGGGCTCGAGGTCGTCGCCCAGGGCTTTCCCCCCGGGGCTTACACCCTGGAAATTCGCGGGCCAAACGGCCTTCAGCAGGTCAACGTCCAGGCCCAGCAGGGGGGGTTCAAGAGCCGCTTTATCCCGGGAGTACCGGGAGAGTACCGGGTTCAAGTCAGCGTCAGTGGCCGCCTCATCGAGGCGCAAACCCGGGTGCTGGCCCTATCCCAGACCCCGCAAAGCTCGCCCGCTGCGCCGATTGCCCCGCCAGTGCTGAAGGCCGACGGGTTGGCGGTGGGGGACTGGCATCTGCCGCTAAAAGGCCAGTGGTCTCAGCCCAAGGTGATGGGAACCCGGGCCTTTATCTACCAAGGGCCCTTGGTGTTGGAGCTCGACCTGACCCGCCCGGCGGTGGTGGCTCACTACTATCCCCCCGCCGAGGTGCGGGTGCTCGAGACCGACCCCGAACCGGCGGTGCAGCTGGCCAACGGCCTGAGGCTGCCGCTTGCCCAGTTGGGTGGGCGGCCCTACGAGGGCTCCTGGGACAGCCTGGCGGTGATCCGCGACTACCGCGAGCACCTCAAAGCTCAGGGCGCCCAAGCCCTGGACTTGGCCCTGAACGCTCCTCGGCCCTACTGGGCTTATTTCGCCACCCCCCCCGAGGAGATCACCCCCGCCGACCTCGAGGCCATCGGCAAGGACCTGCTCTCCCGGGGGCATCGGCCCGAGCTGCGTTGGGGCGGCCCCGGCCTCATGCGCTGGCTTACGCCCTGGACGGCCCAAGTCTTTGCCGCCCGGCGTCAGGGGCTCGAGGCCAGCCTGGCCTGGTCGGAGTTCTTCCTCAAGTACATGCCGCAGTTTCCCGGTTCGAGGCGGCTTTTCGCCGAGCAAGCCGACTGGCTCGAGGCCCAGGGGCGTCCCGACCTGGCTGAGCGCTATCGGGTAGTGCTGCGGCAACTGGAGGCTTGGTCGGTGCCGTTCTCGGTGGCCACCGCCAAAGCCTGGGCGTGGATGGCGGTGATTCTCTACGCGATCCTAGCGGTGTACCTGACCTTGATCTACCTGCCCAACCAAACCCGCGACCTAAGGGGTCAGGGTGGGTGGCTGTTGTCCTGGCTGCGCAATCCCCTGCTGCGGCTGCGCCACACCGTGTTGGCCTATGCTTCCTTCGGAGAGCGGTTGCTGTTCGTGCTGCTTTTCGCCTTGGCGGGAGGAAGCTTGCTGCTCGCCGGGCTGGCCTCGAGGGTGGAGCAGGTATACACCCAAGACGCTCTCTCCCGGGGCACGCTGCGCTCCCAGGCGGCCCAGGAGGCCCTGCGGGCCCTGTCCACCAGCGCTACCTCGATGGTGGACGCCCTGCTCGGCTACAGCCTCAAGACCGATAATCCTGAACAAGCACGGCGCTTGTTGGAAAAGGCCCCATCCTGGGCCTTCGTGTTGGTGAACCGGGGGGAGCCGCAAGACCTTAAACGCGCCTACCAGATTGCCCCCGGTTATGTTCCGGCCCGCGAAGCGTTAGGGCTTGGGGGGGATTTTTGGACCGACGTCTACCGCGCGGCGGGTGTACCCCGGGAGGGGGTACCCACCCCCCGCCTCGTCTGGATTGCCCTTTTGCAATCTTCGGCTCAGGCCTTGCAGCATGACTTCTTGCATACCTGGACAGCCTTGCCATTGTGGGACCGGGAGTGGATGGCTTGGGGGAGTGCGATGCTTTTTCTGCTGGTAATGCTCTACCACCTCTTGAGCTTCCTCATCCCTCGCCCGCGCAACGCCCCTGCCCACCGCGGTTGGAAGCGGTGGGTGCAGCTCGTTTTTCCCGGGTCGCCCTGGTACGGTCACGGCTGGGGGGTGCTCATCCTGGTGGGGGTGGCGCTGGGAGCCTGGTCCTGGTATCAGGGGGATGGGCGCGGGATGTACGGGTTCATTGCTGCGCTGGTAATCCACCTTGTATCCTGGGCCTTGCGCTACGGAAGGAGAAGCACGACATGATCATGCCCCCCATCCCTACCCCCTTTGACGCCCAGGGCCGGCTCGACGCGGAGGCTTTCCGCGAGCTGGCGCAGGCCCTCGAGCCCCACGTGGACGGTATCCTCTTCTATGGCTCTAACGGTGAGGGGGTCCACCTGACCCCTACTGAACGCATTCGCGGGCTCGAGGTTCAGCAACCCCAAAAACCTCCTCTGGTTGGGCTGATGGAGGAGACCATCCCTCAGGCCCTCGAGGCCTTACAGCAGGCCCAGATCGTGGGGGCCAAGAGGGTCTTGGTCACCCCGCCCCGCTACTATGCCGCCAACACCGGAAATGAAGGCTTGCTGCGCTACTTTACTGCCCTGGCCGACGCGGGCGGCCCGGAGGTCTGGCTCTACCACGTTCCGCAGAACACCAAGGCTGATTTGCCCCTGTTCGTGGTCGCGGAGGCTGCCCGGCATCCCCGCATCACCGGCCTCAAGGACTCGAGCGGGGAGATGGCCCGGTTGGCCTTTTACCAAGCCAACCGGCTCGAGCTTTCGGTTTACACCGGCCACGCCCCTACCTTCGCCGCGGCTTTAGCCCTGGGGGCCAAGGGGGGCATCCTGGCCGCTGCGAATCTGGCTCCCAAGGCCTACAAGGCCCTCCTCGCGGCCTGGCAGAGGGGCGACGTGGCCGAGGCGCAGCGGCTCCAGGCCCGGCTCGAGCCCTTCGGGCGGGTGCTGGGGCAGGGAGGATTCGTACTGCTCAAGCAGGCGATGCGTTATCTGGGGCTTCCTGCTGGATATCCACGCCCGCCTTACCCCCAGGAAAGCCCCCACTGGCAGGCTTTCCGACCGATCTTGGAGGACCTGCGGGCAGAAGGTTGGTTGGTTGGCTAGGGGCCTGCCAAAGCGGTGGGGGTTCAAGTCGCTGATGACCCACGCCGGGCTTAGAGCCCGCGATAAACTGCTGCCATGAAGCGCTTTGCCCTTCTCCTTTCCCTCGCCTTTCTCGCCGGTTGCTTTCCCCAGCAAGTCCGACCCCAGCCGCCCCAGGTGGAATTGGTGAGCTTTACCCTGGTGAGCCTGGATCCCTTCACGGGCTTCGCCGACCTGGACGTGCGGCTACGGCTCACCAACCCCAACGGCTTCACCCTGCCCCTGCTGGACAGCACCCTCAGCGCCGAACTGGCGGGGGCCGGGTTTAGCCTGACCCTCCCGGCCCTCGAGCTTCCCAGCAATACTCCGCGCGAAACCCAGGCCCGCCTGCGGGTGCCCATCGCCCAGGGAGTGCAGGCCTTGGCCTCGCTGGTCTCGGGGCGGCCCACCCGCTTCCGCCTGCAGGGGGAGCTACAGGCTAGGCTCGGCCCGGTGAACGTGCCGATTGGCCCCTTTACCCTGGTAGACCGCGACGTGACGGTGAGCTTCAGCTTTATCCCCCCCGCCTTGCGCTTGGTGGAGATCCGTTTCGAGGGTGGGGTCTTCAAGTTGGTGCTCGAAGTGCAAAACCCCAACCCTATCGGCTTCAACTTGGAGGGTCCGGTGCGGCTGTTGATCGGGGGCCGCAGCGTCGCCGAGGCCAACGCTCAGATCGCCTCCCGCCCGGGCAGCGCCAGCCGTGGGGAACTCAGCGTACGCCTCCAGGGCTTCCCTGGCCTGGGTAACGTGCAGGTGCAGGCCAACCTGGTGGCCCGCATCCCCGGTATCCTCGAGCGCCCGGTGGTGCAGCTGCTCGAGGGCGCCCCTAGGTAGGCCGCCATGGGAGGGCAGGGCTTGGGTCAGCGCTCGAGGCGGAACGCGTGGGGGAGGAGTTCGCCCAGGGTGTAGGTAGACCCTTGTCCATCCGCGCGCAGGCAGTGCACTAGGGTATCGGGTTTGGCAAATTCGGCCAGGATTTGGCGGCAGCCGCCGCAAGGGGTTCCGCCGTCTTGGGTCATCACCCAAAGCTCGAGGATTCTCCGGTCTCCCTCGGCCACCATGCGGCTCACCGCCCCCTGCTCGGCGCAGCGGGCCAGCGCGTAGGAGGCGTTTTCGACATTGACCCCCTCGAAAAGCCGGCCGCTTTCTCCCTTCACGATCGCGGCGACGGGGTAATGCGAGTAGGGAGCGTAGGCTTTGGACATCAGGCGGCGCAGGCGCGAGGCGATCTCTTCCATAGCTTTGGTTCACCCTTCTGATTTGGCGGGGGCCTCGGCAGGGTTGGGCTGGACTTGGGTCACCAGCACCTTGTCGATGCGGTTGCCGTCCATATCGACGACCTCGATCTTCAGCCTCTCGAAGGTGAAGCTTTCCCCTGCGCTGGGGATACGGCCCAACTCCGCCAGGACCAAGCCCCCCACGGTACGGTAGCGCTCCTCGTCGGGGAGCTCTTCTAGGTCAAAGAGTTCTTTGAATTCCTCGATCGGCAAGGCCCCGTCCAGGAGGTAGCTGCCGTCATCGCGGCGAACGATCCAAGGCTCATCTTCAGCCTCCTCGGCGCTGGGCAGGTCGCCCACGATGGCCTCGAGGATGTCGTGCAACGTGACTACCCCCTGTAGGCCCCCATATTCATCCACCACCAGGGCCATGTGGGTGCGCTTTTGCTTGAACATTTCCAGCAGCTGCCAGGCGGTAAGGGTGGCTGGGACGAACAGAGGGGGCTGCGCCAGGCTGCGCAGGTCTTCCACGGTGAAGTTCGGTTTGACGGCCAGGTCGCGCGCGCGCACTACCCCTATGACTTTATCTAAGCTGCCTTCGGCGACCGGAAAGCGCCCGTGGGGGCTCTCGAGGATCTTCCGGCGGGTTTCCTCAATCGGGTCTTCCAGGTCCAGCCAGACTATGTCGGGCCGAGGGGTCATCAGTGAGTCTACCTGGCGGTCGCCCAAGCTGAGGATGCTGCGCACGGTTTCCTGTTCAGCTTCCTCGAAGACCCCCGCGCGGGTGCCCTCGTCCATGAGCACCTGGATCTCCTCGTCGGTGACTGGGGGTTCGTGGCTGCCGCGCTGGCCAAATAGCCGCAGCACCGAATCGGTAGAAACCGTCAACAGCCAGACCAGCGGCTTGGCCGCCGTGGAGAGCACCTGCATCGGATAGGCCATGAAGGCCGCGATGCGCTCCGGGCTGCGCAGGGCCAGGCGCTTGGGGACCAGTTCGCCGATGACGAGCTGCAAGTAGGTGATGAGCAGCACAATGATCGTGAAGGCGATCTCTTGGGCGTAAGGGGCCAGGGCGGGGAGGCGGGCGATTCCTGGCGCTAAGCTGGCGGCCAGGGTGGTCCCGCCATAGGCCCCAGCCACGATGCCGATGAGGGTGATGCCCACCTGCACCGTCGAGAGCAGGCGGCTGGGAGAGGCCAGTAGCTCGAGCGCGGCCTTGGCGCCAGCGTTCCCGTCTTCGGCCCGTTGCTGGAGCTTTGCCCGACGGGAGGAGATGAAAGCCGCCTCCGACATGGCCAAGACCCCATTAAATAGAGTGAGCAATAACAGGATGAAAATCTCCATAGGTCAGGCTATCCGCCAAGCGACCTGCGCTCGGACGTTAAGCTCGGGGGAGGAGATTGTGGTCGAGGGATTTGGGTAAGTCGAAAGACTTCGACTAGGCGGTTTATCCATACCTACTGATGAGGATTGTAGCACATTGCGCCTAAGGGCTGGGGAGGCAGGCGCTTCAGGGTGTGTCCTGGATTTAGGCAACTAGGCTGCAGTAGGGAAAGCGCCGTGTCGGACGGCGTGGAAAGGTGTGACGGGGCTGTGGGAGAAGAACCGCGAGCGGACCAGGGCCTTAGCGCTCGCTCCGGATTCGCTCCAGTGGGCCCCGGTGATCTTGAGTCTTTGGCCGA